>JBJENR010000124.1:0-9191 GCA_051880315.1 Acetatifactor sp. | reverse complement strand
GATCTTGTCAAATACTATGGTGTCTCCTGCTTTTACAATCTTAAGCAGCTTGTCCAGAACCACACAGCCACTGTAATCTCCACCGCTATGTATTTCTTCATAAATGATTGCTTCTGGATATACTTTTAAAATATTTACTCGCTGTCTGCTGATGTCCTGATGTTTTGTTGATACTCTTAAATAGCCGTAAATCAAATCTGACATGGCTCCTCTCCTTTCTCCAATGCTGCGCCCAAAATCCAACTTTTAACGTTCGTTAAAATTTATATTTTTATTATTATTTAAAAATAAGCTCTTTCCGCCGCTTTCCACCCTAATTTTTATACTTTTTCAGAACAGCTTAAAATTTGTACTTTGGGAGAATAGGATATTTGAGCAAAAGAAAAGACAACCTCAAATTGAGATTGCCATTTCTATTATTCTAAGTTATAAATGATTGATTTTATTTTTCTCCAAATATGACGATATAGGGTTATCTATTGCATCAGGGTTATCAAGCATTTGTCGTACTTGCTGTGCAATCTGATTTTTATACGACTCCATTGACGGTACTAATGTATATATGCTCGTATCGTCTATTATAATAGTTCTAAAATCATTTATATCAAAAGGTATGGAGTCACTCTTTCTAATGATATGAATAGTAGGCTTTTTTGTTGCATGTCTTAATGATAATTCATAAAAAACATTGGGATTATGAAAAGATAAATCACATACGACCAGTCCTGCCTTCATAATGTAATCAATAATTTGATTCGTAATCATTCCAGGTTTGCTAATATTATCAGCTCTAATTACTTTGTAATCGAAACCTTCAATCGCAGGTGTTACAATACTTTCCAAAAACAAGTCTGAGTGCTGACGTTCTTCTGAACCTTCTTCACCAATTGGTGCAATATAAAAACATATCTTTTCGAAATCTAATCCAGATGAACCGCCAGTAATTTCCTCTGCAGTTGAATTGGTCTTCAAATCTGCTTGAGAAGTTTTTGGTATTTTCTCCAATCCCTTGATTTCTTCCAGTGCTTGTTCGATTGAAATAATACGTTCTGCCCCAGACAATACTTTTATTAGTCCAAGATATTTCAGATTTTCTACAAACAATTCTGCGCCCGTTTCTCTTAAATCTTCTTCAAGGCCATTTTCACCAAGACAATCCATGATAACAGATTTTATCGGTAGTTTTGCTCCTTTATATTTTTCATATAAACTGCTAAAAAACTCATTTCCCTGTATAACAAGATTAAACTTAGCCTGTAATCTTTTATCAACTTGCTCATCAGGATTAAATGCAACGTATCCTTCATTCGACAATTCTAAATATTCTGCCTGATACCCCCCATTTGTAAAACCATATTTCGAAGAAGCCGTAACCATTGTTCTACTTGGACCACTATCTGGAGATTTACCCAATTGGTCAAATAGTGTTATTCTCCTAATTTTCTCTCCCGATGCATATTTCCATATTCCTTCCGGTATAGCAACACATTCTGATGCGCACATTGTTGCAAAAGGCATATTCTTTCTGCCTCTCTTTTTAACCTCTTTTTTCTCATCTTCTGTTTTTTGCACTTCCACTTTTTCTACTTCTGTTTCCATTGTATAATTCCCCCTATTACTATGCCACTTGCATTAGCGTTTTATTATAATAAGAACTAATTTTATTTTATATTTTTCTTCGTATAGCGTCAATACTTTTATATCTTGTAATAGCATAAATTTATTACGTTATCTTTACTATAGGACAATACCGACTACCATTGCTGATAGTCGGTATCTGATACTGGGTGCTTGTTGTTAAACTTCCTCACCATTGATTCTGATTTTCTGCTCCTCTGGCTTGGGCTTTTCCAGAGGTGCTACAATGATTTCCCCATTCTCCAGCTTGGCACCACCACTGATGATTTTCATTTCCAGCAGGGTCTTGACCTTATCGGCTGTGAAGGATGCTCTTTCATATCTGGAGGAAATTACATCATACATGGTTTCCTGCTTTACTTTGTGAGTGCCGATGACAATATAGAAAAGGTTTGCCAGACAATCATCCTCCACCATCGGAACCAGAGTATTGATGTGCAACTTGTTCATCATGTTTGTTGTGAAAAATGCTTCGTCAAACACCAATTCTCCTGTTTCCTCGCTGAGTTTTAAGCCGTAAACCTCATCTGCTTCACCATTTCTGATGATGTCCTTTAACTGCTTGCTGGTGAACTCTACCAGTTCTCCCTTAGGAAGGGAATAGGTTTCCCATCCTAACTCTCTGTTTCCAAGACTCAATTTGTTGACTGCGATTAATTTTCTACACATATCCGTGTACCTCCATATTGTTATTTGTTCTACTTGGGAATTTCCTTTCCCTTGCTACATTTATATACTAACGCTGATATACCCAACTTGGCTGTAGGGGGAATAGCCAAGGATTATTTTGTTTTTTAGGGAGTTTGTAGAGAAAAGCAGGGTGACTTTTTACTGCCACCCTGCTTGCCTGCTATACAATTACAATTTCATTTTCACTTCTTCGATAGTAATACATATTATCGGAAAGCACCTCTATAGGTTCCATGTGATTTCTATTCACCTCATGCACTATTTCCCTTAATCGGTCAACGTCATCTCCATTCACTACAGGTATCAATATCACTTCGTGAATGGAACTTGGCAGGATGAACAGGTCGCTTTTCTTCTGCTCTGCAAAATCTTTAAGGGCATCTGTATAACACATGACTGCTGCACCATTGCAATTTCTAATATTTGATGCAACATACATTTTGCCGTGAAGACAATCGCATAATGCAGTAGCCTCATCTTCGCCACTATCCTCTTCGCCAGCTTCTTGAAATATGGTTTCCACTATGTTTACCATATCCTTTATCATTGCAGGTAAAAATTTCTCTGTATTCTTCTCCGCAACTGTTTTTAGTTCTTCTTCCGTAATCCCCCAATTCTGCAGGTGATTATGATAAACCTGAATGTTTCCATCACCCAGTTCCTTTGTGTCTGCTTTGACATAATAAACCTTTGCCAGGTCTAAATAGGGTTCATATGGAATTTCTTTCAGAATCTCCTCGTTGGCTTCTCGATTGATGAGCTTGTAAAATATCCTGTTTCTGACCTGCTCATAATCTGTAAACCATGTCAAGTCAATACGATACCTCATCTTAACCTTCTCATATGTATCCAGAATATTTCCGATGATCCTCTCCATGCTTTTACCTTTTTCATAATCGCTGTAATAAGGCTCCAGATAAATTGTTGGAGCGATATTGCTTTCCTGTTCGGTAATAAGCAATCCATGCAATTTGATGCCATTGTTTTTGATAACCTCTCTTACGGTTACCGTTCCATCTGCTTTCCCTTCCATTTCTTTCCTTACGTTTTCCGCAAATTCTTCAATGCTCATATTTCTTTCCTCCATTCATTTTTTTCAACTTCAATGTTGATGAAGGGATTGTATCGGAATGGGTTAGAAAAATCTGTGGCGAGAATAGCCAAGGATAAATTTGATTTTTAGGGAGATTGCCGCATAAAAAAAGACCTCTGAAATTTTATCAGAGGCCTTACTCTTCTCCAAATATGCTATAAATATTATCACTGATTGATAAATACATTGGTGTGCATTTCCCTAACTCATCATCTTCTTCATAGGGTATCATAAATTCCGTAGCGTCCACAAATTTCTTTCTTCTATATAACTTTTCTCCGTTTTCATTTGCCCTAAGAAATATACCTGTAAAACCTATTACCGCAGTAGACATTTCATATAAATCAGCCAGTAATATTTCAAAAAACATCGTGCTATAATATTTTCCAACACCTAATTTCCCTGTCCGTATTTTCTGAAATGCTTTTGCAATTGCAAAATATTTTATTTCTGCACACGAAACGCTAAACAGACTATCTGAGTCCGCCTTTGAATAATACAATGCAGTTGCCTTCAATGTGCAAAAGGCAAATACCACAGTAATTCCTGTTGTCTCTTCCGCTTCATCAATTAAAATATATGTAACGCCATTACCACTATTGGCACACTCTATTGCTTCTTCCGCTAAAAAATCATTAAAGTCAGGATGTCCACAGTCAAACTTATCTAAGACATCCTGACTTACATTTGCTTTTGCCAGTTCAACATATTTCATTAGTCATTCCCACTATTACACATTTTTTTCATTTCTTCAATATCGGAAGATGAAAAGGCACTTCTTGATGCAGCACATTCATTCCAATATTCTTTGTTAACCTTGCTGGCACGCAGTTCATTTAAGAATGAGGGCAACATACCTTTTTTGATAACCGTTGCTTCATTGGGTTTTATTGCCATAGCCATATTATCATCCTCCTTTACCTTTTTTACTCGTTCCCCATTCATATTATACCACCTTTTAAACCATTTTCATAGATAGTATAATAACCAAAAATCAAGTTTATTACTCAATCTTTGAATGTCATTATACTTCAATATCGGAATACATGCAAGAAATATTTACTTCTTTCACAAGCCTACCACCCTATAGGCCTGTCCACCCGTGCGGTACCGCCTGTTTCCCACTTTCACCACCAGTTCCCGATACAAATACTTCCTCGTACCGCCTTTTTCTCTACTACTCAAAACCATTGGCTTCACTGTACCGCAACAAAGGCTATGACTTTACCATCACCTCTTCCACCGCCTATGACCAAAAATGGGTGTACGGAAGGAATATATATCAGAATATTGATTACCTTGTTGACACCGTCTTTGCTAATTATCTGTCCCGTCCCGGTGTACGCCAGCCGATTTTTACCTCCTACTGTGACGGGAACCGGGTTACCTGCGACGGTTTGAGCCAGTGGGGCTCCAAATATCTGGGGGATGAGGGATATACCGCCATAGAGATTATCCGCTATTATTTCGGCAATGATATGTATATCAACTCAGCCGAGCTGATTTCCGGTGTACCTTCCTCCTGGCCCGGCTATGATTTGGGAATCGGCGCCTCCGGCGAAAAGGTGCGGCAGCTTCAAACCCAGCTGAACCGAATCGCACGCAATTACCCTGCCATTCCCACCGTCACACCGGACGGCATCTACGGTCCTGCCACCTCGGAGGCAGTCCGCGCCTTCCAGAAAATCTTCAACCTTCCACAGACCGGAGTGACAGACTATCCCACCTGGTATGAAATTTCCGAAATCTATGTGGGTGTATCCAGGATTGCGGAGCCCGGCTGAACGGGACCCGCTTTTCGAAGAAACTTGCAATGCACGGCCCAACATCAAATAAGCGGCTGCATTTCTGCAGCCGCTCACTTACTGAATCTGTTATCATACCTTCTTAAATCGTTCAACCTCAGCAGACATCACCTTGGAAATTTCCTCACTGTTCATGGATTCCTTCTGAATCTGATTGATGGCCTCTACCAGACTGACAGCATTATCAGCCACACTGGTAACACCCTTCGCATTTTCATCCACTGCAACGGAAATATCATTGATACCGGTGTTCATAGTCTTCATAGTCTCTGCGATTCCGCCTGCATTCTTTGCAAATTCGTTGAGGAGCTTGTCTACACTTTCAGCATCCTGCTGATACTGGTCAACCACTTCCTCAAAGTCTTCATAATCCTTCATAACCTTATCGTCGATGAACTGCAATATTGCCTCCGCGCTTCTGGCAAGCTTATCCACAGCTTCCGTAACCTGGGTACTGATGGTCTGAATATTTCCTGCCGTCTCCGCACTGCTGTCTGCCAGGCTTCTGATTTCATCCGCCACTACCGCAAATCCCCTGCCGGCTTCTCCCGCTCTTGCAGCCTCTATGGATGCATTCAGGGAAAGGAGGTTGGTCTGATTGGTAATACTCATAATTTCCTGGGTCAGCTTCTTTATCTTCTCAACACTGCGGCTGTCTGCCAATGCTGAGCCAAGTGCAACACGAATTTCTTCCACGTTGGAGGATGTCTGATTTTTGCTTGAAATTGTATTACTACGCATTTCATCAGCACGATTTCTGATGTCCTTAACCAGGTGTACACCATCGTTAACGTGTGCATTCATCTGGTCAATTTCTTCCATGACAGAATCTGTACCCGATACAATCTGTCCCAGTGTGGCGGAAATCTCTTCCATGCTGGCAGCCATTTCTTCCATGGCTGCAGAAACACTGCTTGCACTTTCATTGGAAACACTTATCTCCCGGTTCACTGATGCGGAAGACTCCATCAGCTTCTCAGACTGTACCTTCAGCTTCTGCATGATTCCCTGAAGCTGTTCCAGGAACTTATTGACACCTTCCGCCATCTGTCCAATCTCATCCGTGGTCCTGACAGGAATTCTCTCCGTCAAATCCCCCTGACGATGATCAATCTTATTCACAATATCATTCACACGTCTCTTTGAGGCCGCTGCGGGCATGGTAACCGTTCTGACAATGATAAACACGGTAAACACAACAAGTAACAGATAAAATCCAAACAGCGTCATGTCTAAGCTTCTTGTTCTGCTGATTTTATCGGCATTATTGGTCTGCAGGGCAACCGAAGCCTCCTCCATAACCGCGTCGAACCGACTTTGGAAATCCTGAATCGGCTGGTAATAATCGGCAAAATTATCTATCTTCAGGCTCATGTTGCTCATGTTACCTTTTTTGAGATCCTCAAGGCCTTTCTTTGCAAAATCCGAATATGTCCTGGCGCACTCCAGATATTCATTGCCAAATGCCATAATCTCTTCATTCCCCGAGTCAGCGGTCACTGTTGCAATCTCGGCAATGGTAGCATCAAATTTCTCAATTGCCTCTTCCAGTCTGACGTTGTTTGGCTCTGCGTCATCCCTGCCGTATCGATAAAAGCCCATATGGCAATACATCCTGATCTGTTCCATGGAGGACGCTGCTTCTCCTTCGAGGGCTACCAGCTGCAGATATACATCACCAATTTGGTCGGTATTCTTTGCTATGCGGTCCAGCGCAGTGATATCCATCAGCACGGTCATAAAATAAAGGACAATCATAACCGCCATGGCTGCAAAGACCTTCATGCCGATGCTTATGCCTTTTGCTTTTTTGTCTTTCTTCTCAGCTGTCTTTTTTGCGTTTACCTTCTTATCAGTTGTTTTCTTTTCATTTACCTTCCTATCTTCCGTTTTCGGTACATTCACTTTTTTTTCATTTACATCCAGCTTCTTATCCGTCATACTCTTTCCCTCTCCAATAACCGGTAAACAATCTCCGGGCAAACATTATCTGTAAGAAATTATACATCATTTCTACAAAAATTGATAGTCTTTTATGTATTTTCCCGGTGAAATTTCATAATTTTCTTTAAAATTACGCAGGAAAGAAGAATAATCCGTAAATCCGCACTCCTGATATACCTGTTTCACGGATTTTCCCTGGCGCAGCCCTTCACAGGCGAGAATCAACCTTTTTTGAATGATATAGGTATGAACTGTCAGGCCGGTCAGCTCCTTGAAGCGCCGCAAAAAATAATATTTGCTCATATGCACCTGCTTTGCCAGTGCATCCACAGTGATTCTCTCCTCCATATGTGCATCAACATACCTGCTGACCTGCTCCACCAGTTCATGATGCTCGGTCTTCTCTGCCACAGATAAATAGTCCTTTCTCCCGCACAACACATTCAGATAGGAAAAAAACAATGCAAGGCATCCCCTGTCCATCACAGACTTAGCTCCGGGAAGCTCCTCCTCCACACCACCGGACATGGCCAGCTTCAGAAGATATCCTCTCAGCATCTCCTCATAGTAAATCGGGAAATGCCAGACACAGTTCTCATGATTTGCAAAGCATGCCGTCAGGTCCATCTCTCCTTCTGACAAATGCTCCAGCATAACGGCTGAAATCCACAGAATAATCCTCTTGGAGGAATCGTGCTTTTTTTCTATATAATTATATTTGTGCAGCACATTGATATCTATCAGTAGGAAATCTCCCTTGCGCAGATTGTAGGTACGATCCTCCACCATAGAAGAATACTCCCCCTCCAGGACATATATGATCTCATAAAAGCTGTGATGATGAAAGGTCGCCGCTCCCAGAGGAGCACCCTGTTTCTCATATACCTCATATTTTTCGTTCATCATGTGCTGACGTTCATCGCCGGCTTCCAGCTGACGGATATACTTCCGCCTTGGACCTTCGGGCAATCTGTCCTGCGGTCTGTCCTTTATTCCTGGTTGCATACCCTTCGCCCTATTCCGCCCTTTATCCTCCATATGTACGCTCCTTCCATTCCCATTTCCAATACGCTCGCCTCGTCCGAATCCCAGTTCCGATATAGGCAATTTCGCAGCGATTTCCATTTTGCCCCCGGCATCGTGGCAAAAGAAACGTCCCTACGTACAAGATATAGCAATTTTTACACTGTTTCAAGCAATTTTTGTTGTTTTATTGCATTAATTATTCATTTATAATGATTCCAACAACAAATAAACCACCGCCTTTATCGGCGGCGCACATTACACGGAGGCGAATATTATGCAGATGACACTTCGCTGGTACGGCAGCAAATACGACACCGTCACATTAAAGCAAATCAGACAGATTCCCGGCGTTACCGGTGTGATTTCCACACTTTACGGCACAGCACCCGGAGAGATATGGGAAATGGAGGATATTCTTGCCCTGAAGAAGGAAATCGAGGATGCCGGACTTCAGCTGGCCGGTATTGAGAGTGTGAACATTCACGATGCAATTAAGGTCGGTACTCCCGACAGGGACAGATATATTGACAACTACATCACCACCCTGGAACGTCTGGGGCAAGCAGGTGTACATATGGTATGCTATAATTTCATGCCTGTCTTCGACTGGACCAGAACCGAGCTGGCAAGAGTCCGTCCCGATGGTTCAACAGTGCTTGCCTACACCCAGGAGGCTGTAGATGCCCTGAATCCTGAAGATATGTTTGCCTCCATCAGTGGAGATTCCAATGGTGCCATTCTTCCCGGCTGGGAACCGGAACGTATGGCGCATATCAAAGAATTATTTGAAATGTATAAGGATGTGGACGACGAAAAGCTGTTTGCCAACCTGAAATACTTTCTGGAGCGTATCATGCCTGTCTGTGACAAATATGACATCAACATGGCAATTCATCCTGACGACCCTGCCTGGAGTGTTTTCGGGCTACCCCGCATCATTATCAACACAGCCAATATCCCGCGCATGATACAGATGGTTGCTAACCCTCACAACG
>JBJENR010000123.1:0-2635 GCA_051880315.1 Acetatifactor sp. | reverse complement strand
ACCCGAGGACACAGAAAAGACAAAACAATATCTTATAATATCCTTGATTTTGAATGTTCTACTGGTAGTTGCCATCATGGTGATGTTCAGGATTACGCTGAAAAGCAATAATCCCAATGTACTGAATTATGAGAGGGTAATTACAGATAAGTACGCAACCTGGGAAGAGGAACTGACGGAAAGAGAGCGGATTATCAGGGAAAAAGAAAAAGAACTGAAATAAAGAGGTGCTTTATGGAGAAACTGAAAATTTTGGTCGTAGACGATGAAAGCAGAATGCGGAAGCTGGTCCGGGACTTTCTGGTGAAGGCTGATTATGATGTGCTCGAAGCCGGTGACGGTGAGGAGGCACTGGATATTTTTTACCAACAAAAGAACATCGCATTGATTGTTCTGGATGTAATGATGCCCAAAATGGATGGCTGGGAGGTGTGCCGTGAAATCAGGAGTTTCTCAAAGGTACCCATCATTATGCTCACGGCACGGGGAGATGAGAGGGATGAACTGAAGGGCTTTGAATTGGGAGTGGATGAATATGTTTCCAAACCCTTCAGCCCCAAAATTCTGGTTGCCAGAATAGAAGCCATTCTTCGCCGCACCAACCGGTCTGAGCAAGAGGAACGCTTATCCTGCGGCGGTATTGAGATAGACAAGACCGCCCATCAGGTTCTGATAGACGGCAATCCCATAGAACTCAGCTATAAAGAATTTGAACTGCTGACATATTTTGTGGAAAACAAAGGCATCGCACTGTCCAGAGAAAAGATACTGAACAATGTATGGAACTATGATTATTTTGGAGATGCCAGAACCATTGACACCCATGTGAAAAAGCTTAGAAGCAAAATGGGAGAAAAAGGAGAACTGATAAAGACAATTTGGGGCATGGGGTATAAACTAAGCGAAGACAGTGAGTAAAGTAATGCGACCTGCAAATTTATTTGCAAGGTCGCTATTATTTTACGAACGTACGGATATGAATAACGGAGCACATAGTGCAAAGTTTGAATGGCCGCAACCGCGGGAGTGCGAAGCACGGAGCGGTCGGTCTGCGCGGTTTAAAACTATGAAAACATACTTTTGTGTGATAAAATAGAAGCAGTAACTTGCTGTAAAAGTTGACGTAAAGGTGGTAAATGCATGACAGAAAAGATGATTGAATTTCTACTGAAAAACGCAAATCCCTCCATTATTTATCGAGTGAAAAAGGAGATATTGATAAATATCAACGTGGAAGAAGAAAACAGATTGCAGGAAATGATTATGTCCGAGAAAATTGTGGGTATGATTGTGGACTGCCAAAAAGAAAACGGCTGGTTAGGCAATGGCTATCACGGCTCTGATAGAAATGCCGGACAATATGGAAGCCGGAGTAAAGTATCTGGCAGAAAAGGGAATCAGAAAGGACGCAGAAGTTTTAAAGAAAGCAATGATGGCATTTATGGAACTTCCGAATACGGCTCCATGCTATCGAAATATGTGGAATATCAATGACTAATTTAGGTATGCAGCAAACGGAGGAAATCTTTTCCGATGTGCCTGTATAGCCCGTGCGGGATATGAAGACTTTATAGACATTTCACCTCAGATTCAGTTGGCATTGGATTCTTTTCGCCGTGTATTGGAGGTGAAGTACATATTGGATGTTACCCGTTTGGTAAAAAAAGGGACAAGAAGAGTATTCAATGATTATGAAAAATGGCCTTGCCGTTATCACTTAGATATTTTAGCGCATACAGAGTCGTGGAAATCTGAAGAAAATATTGAAATGCCGGCAAAAGCGATAGATAAAATGATGCAAACCGACAGACCGGAATTGATTGGATTGCGCGCCGATTCCTGGGTGGGATATGTCCTGGGTACCTGCGGCTGCTTTCCGTCACAGGGGTTCCGGCTTGTAGATGCAGAGGACGGAGTTCCCTATTAACATATGGAATATCTTGTGTGGCTGGCTAAATGTGGTGTGATTCCATATAATCCACAGTTGCAGGAAATAGCAAAAAGGATATATAACAGTGTCAATGAAGAAGGCGCCTGTGAAATTGCAGTACATGACTGTTTATTTAAAGATTGGGGCACTTATGCGGGATTGCAAATAGAAGTAGGTTTCTGCTATAACATATTTGTATAAGGCGCCTTATTGACATAGAAAAAGGAATATGAAAAAATTAAATAATATAATTTATTGCGCAGTGAATGCACTGAAAAGTACCAAAGATAAGGAGAGCTGGTAAAAATGAAGAAAAAGTTAAAGAAGAAGTTAAATTTCTTAAAGACAATACTAATGATAGGATTTGTACCCTTATTAACAGCAAACATAATCCTAACAATATTTGCTGCTCATCAGTTGGAGGGGAATTTGGAGGAAAGTACCTATTCAAGATTACAAAGTTGTGCAATCTCTGTAGAACAATATTTTACATGGGATATCAGAGAGGGTATCCTTTGTAAGGATGATGTCAGCTATGATTTCATTGATTGTTTAAAAGGTAATGATATTGAGCTTACATTCTTTGAGGGGGATACAAGATATTTAACCTCTATCAAGGATGAAAATGGGAATCGTATAGAAGGAACAAAGGCAGATAGTGCAATTTGGAATACAATAAAAGAAGGAAAAGATTACAAGGCTAAG
>JBJENR010000122.1:0-9253 GCA_051880315.1 Acetatifactor sp. | reverse complement strand
AGCATGAGGGCACAGATTCTAAGCAGAACAAGTCTTCCTGTTCCCATCCTCCGGCTGTAAACGATTTCCTGAACCTTTGCCCTACGGTCCATATTCCAATAGAATGCCGCAACGAAAATGGCAATCACAGCCAGAAATATCCCCATATAATCGCAGAATAATCTTGTATAGCTCTCTCCCACATGATTTCCTGCGGTGATAGCTTCGTATTCTGCCACCGCCGCTTCATAGGTCATCGGCACCACGGAAAAGTTATGAACCAGATTCTTAGCTGCATAATTTGAACCTCCGCCTATGATCTCATCCACCTGCTCCATCAGCTGCCTGAAAGTATCATAGGAAATGCTCTTGTTAAATTCATAGTCCGGAAGGATTGCCTCATTGTATTGCCCGGTGATATTTCCATTTTCATCCATCGTCTTTATGTAGCCGCCCGGTTGATACTCCGTAAAGCCATCCAGAATTTCCTTGCTCAGTCCGGTCAACTGACATATAATCTCTGCTACTTTTTCTGTATCCGCTTCTTTCAGATGCACCTCTTTGTAAAACATAAAGGGATATGCTTTATAGTATCCGGTTAAATATTCTTCCAACAGACTTTCTGTTGCCGCAGGCATTAGAACGTCAGCATCTTCCACCTCCACAGAACCATAATACTCCTGCCCCGGTTCCGGCTTCGAGAGAGGCTCCTCCAGCATGGGAAGCATCTGAGTAATGTAGTCCCCTGTCATAACCACCACAAAAAGGAGGAAGGTGAGAGAACAAATTACTTTTTTGATTTCTGTTTTAAGCATAAATACATTCTCCTTCCTTTTTTCCATACTTCTGAAGGCAGTACATATAGGCATCCTCGCAATTTGGTCTCACCTTTTCTGCTTTGTCATTTACTAACGGGGTCATTGAAATAAACCTGACCAGATTCTTACCTGCATTTTTTAGTACGCTTGTGACGATATATTCGTTTTTGATTCTTTTTAACTCTTCATCAGAGGTCTCCGCCACGTACACCTTGCCGTCAGCTTCGTCTATGATTTCTGTCAAAGTACCCTTCCAAAGAATCTCTCCTTCGTTTAATATGGCAATATTTTCACAGGTTGCCTCTATATCACCGACAATATGCGTAGACAAAATCACAATTCTATCCTCAGCCACTTCACATAAAAGATTTCTAAATCGTATCCTTTCTTCCGGATCAAGCCCGGCAGTGGGCTCATCCACAATCAGTACACGGGGATCATGAAGCAGTGCCTGGGCGATGCCTAGTCTTCGCTTCATTCCACCGGAAAGATTCTTAACCTTCTTTTTTTGTTCCTCAAGCAGATTTACCTTATCTAACAGAAAGCTTATTCTTTCTTTTCGTACCTTTTTATCCATCCCGGATAACATCCCCAGATAATCCATCGCCTCGTAAACTGACATGTTGGGATACATGTTAAAATCCTGCGGCAAAAACCCGATTAACTCACGAATCTTTGTTCTGTTTTCGATAGCTTCCCCACATACCGTGATTTTTCCGGCGTCCCGGCAGTGAAGTGTCGCCAACAGCCTCATCAGCGTTGTTTTTCCGGCACCATTTCTTCCCAGCAGTCCAAACATACCTGTTCCTATTGTCATGGTTACATCAGACAAGGCCTTCTTCTTTCCATAGAACTTATCTACGTGTTCTATCACAATCTCATCCTTCATTTTTTCCTCTCCTTTTTCTGTACTCCTATAACGAAAATAGTGCACTGTTTCCAGCGCACTATCATACTAAGATACAAATATCAACTTTTTATCTATTCTTATATCATTTTAAATGTTGCCTGAACAAATGCACCATTTCTATTATCTATCACAAGAGTCCCTCCACATTTTTCACAAAGCAGCTTCGATATGTAGATTCCCAATCCAAAATGCTCCTTATCCTCATTCTTATCTTCCCGTAAAAAAGGCTTGCCAAACAGATTTAAGATTTTGTCTGAAAAACCATTTCCATCATCTAAAACAGTAATGTTCAGTATATCTTTATCACAGGCAAGCTTCACCTCTATCTTCTCTCTTGCATAACGGGCTGCGTTGGAAACTATATTTTCCACGACTTCAAATACTAATTCCTTGTCAACCGTGATTCTTTCCCTGACTTCCCCCTGTAAATCAAAAATCACTCTTTCATCTATCAACATACAGGAATTCTCCAGTTCTGAGGCAAACTGCTCATAATCCTCAGAGACCGGATTGGGCGATAAATCCTCTAATTTCTGAATGGAACTCATGGACACCGCATAGTTCTCCAATCTGGACACCTGGGCACTCATCATCCCCAGGATCTCACATTCTTTTTCCCTGCTGACTTTTCCCTCCGGAACATATTTTTCCAAAAGCTCCACATATCCCTTCATTACCGTAATGGGGGTTCTGATGTCATGTGAAAAAACTGCATTTAACCTTCTTGATTCCTCCAGTATTCTGATATTTTGGACATTCGTCTCATATAAGCTTTTCCGCATACGCTCAAAGGAATCACACACAAGTCCTATCTCATTTTTCTTCGTCTCAGGTATTTCAAATGCTAATTCATTATTTGCTATTTTTTCGGAAGCACTTAAGAGTACATGAAGTCCGCCCTCTATTTCCTTTTTATAAAACAAAAAACTCCCCATTACCACGCACAAAATTACCCAGACCGGAATCAATATAAACTGTGCATCAGACACAATGACATAACCTAGTTTTTCAAGCTTTCCCTCCGGTACTATGTCCCCCACCGGAATGACATGTTCATTTCCGCTTTCATCTCTGTATATGATATATTTTGCGATATCCTGTCTGTCATATTCTATTTCATATGTGTATACTCCCGTAAGTTCAAATACTTTTCTATAGTTACCTTGAAAGAAATGCCTTTTATACGCTGACTGTAACGCATTACTTCCATAGCCAATCGCAATTGTTCCAAGTACAGCTAAAATAAAAGGAAGCGGCATATACAAGAGCATTCTCCATTTTAAGGAATTCCGTTTTTTTATCTTATCCATCGGTATCCGAGTCCCCATACTGTATCTATGTATTCCCTGCCTGTTACAGAGATTAATTTTCGTCGTATCCTTCTGATATGTTCCGCAACAACACTGCTGCTGCCTTCTGCATCATATCCCCATACACTCTCATAGATACGCTCTTTATCAAACAGCTGCCCCACATGGCCTGAAAGAAGCTCAATAATTTCATATTCCTTTTTGGCAAACTCAATCACTTCTCCATTGTGTGAAACTGTTTTTAAATTGTAATCCACCAACAGGTCATGAAATACTCTGACGTTCTTCACCCGGGACTCTCTGTGTTCTCTTCTGATATGTGCTGCAATTCTCGCGCCAAGCTCATCCATAGAAAATGGCTTTATGATATAATCATCACCGCCAACGGAAAAGCCTTCGATTTTATCCGAATCCTCTATCCTGGCAGTAAGAAAAATAATCGGACAAGTGACATAATCCCGAATCTGTTTACAGACAGAAAACCCATCGCATCCCGGCATATTCACATCTAACAGAATAAGATCCGGCTGTTGCAAGGCCTGTTTCACAGCACCATTTCCGTCATATGCTACCATTACCTCATAATTATTTAATCTCAGGTAATCCTCCAACAGACTGACAATCGCCTGCTCATCATCTACAATAAGAATCTTGTACATATAATAATCACCTCAGATTCATCCTATCACAAAATTTTCAACAAATTTTCAACTCAGAGCATTCAATTTGAAGTATCCCGGTAACTATTCAGAGCCTCTTCGCAAAACCGCTGCTATGCAGCTTTCCGTTTACTCCAAAACATCAAAAGCCGTTCCGCATGCCCAGGGACTTCCCACATCACATCTTCCGTGATGGTACTGCCTTGAAATCACATCACCCTTGTCGTTTTTTGATCCATCTACCACGTTTATCTTAATCCTACTGTCTCCGGCTTTTGTATAACCATCTAAAAGAGCAATCACAGCATCTATGTCTGCCTGCATCTCTTCGCTGTTATTCTTTCTTTCCTGCATATACAATCTCCCTTATTGTCGTCCCTGTCACTGTCATCCTTTTAGCATCGTCCCATTATTTTCGTTTTATTCTTGTCTCCCCTTTTCTTTTTTCATCTTAATTAAGATGCATTACCGGCTCCCCTACAATTCCAGCCTTGTAAAAAAATCAGAAACAGAACCTTCTGTAGATTCGGTCTCCATCAAATAGGCTCTTATCTCAGGATCCGCATTCGGTAATCGTTCCAATAATTCCTGCCGTGAAAACACCCTGAACCCTCCGATTCTCTGCCAGATTTGATAGTATCTTACATCCCGACTATACATCCTTTCTTTATCTGTAAGCATCTCCAATACAAGCTTCCATGCCTTCAAAAGATAGGCAGATATTTTCTCTTCTGTTTCCTTCTCCAGCCTTTCCCCGTATAACAGGCGCTGTAATCCAAGTGATATTTTACTTTTTTGACGTTCTCTGACAAATCCTGCCTGTTGGTCATCCACGTCCTCTATATCGAACCATCCGATAAAGGCCGGTTCAAATCCATAGGAGTCTTCTCTATCCAGAAACTGAAGCAATGCTCTATCGTATTCTTTCAGCCAATCCCATTGACCGTGCAAATCTCCTGCAAGCTCAGGCTCTACCGGATGCTCCTCCATAAAAACTACCATAGAGGCCAGAAAAAACGGAATTCCGTCGTAGATTCCCTCTGTACAGGGAAAACTCACGCGTTTCAAATCATGACAGCCTAAGAAGACCTTCTTTCCAAATACAATCTTTTTAGCCGGTATTACGATTTCCTTCAGTTTCTTCATATGTGCAAATGCCCAATCCTCAATACGCTCTGTCCCATCAGGCAATTCCAGTCTCTCAACATCACGACAACTCAAAAAAGCCTTTGCTCCTATCACAGAAAGTGGCTTCCCATCCACTTCATTTGGCAGGACAACTGCTCCGGCATTCCCCTCATATTTCACTAGTTTACATATTCCGTCTTGTTCAAATATTGTCATCTCAATAAACTTACTAATCCTATCTTGTTCCGGTAATCCTCCTTAGAGAAGTTCGGCTATCATAACCTTTAGCGTCTTATCTGACATCTGTTATTCTTTCAAATACATATTCCGTATCGGCTGACAAATCATTATTATGACAACGCCTGCAGCATATTCTAAGGCTCCTCGGCCGCTTTAACTATATCATTATTTTACAGTTTTTTAAATCATCCCACTTGTCCTGTTCTAAAGAAGCATTTTCTTCCTCTCTATCATTTCCTCAATCTTCTCTATATAAAGTTTCACTTCTTTCACATTCTCGCATCTCTCGATACGTCCGTCCGGGAACACTCGCTTGGTAATGCTGCCTGCTCCCAGAGCCACAATAGTCTGCACCTCCTCCATGATGAGAATGTTGTACAGTCCCAGCTTATCCGGCTTAGCATAACCTACATTTTCAAAGTTTCCGGACATATTTTTCTGGCGATAAAGATAGTATGGCTTCAGGCCCAGCTTCTCTGCTCCCTCGGCTGCAATCCGCATGGTTTCGTCCGTATTGCACAGCATGGTAACACCGTTTTCCTGTACCCACTGATTCAGTCTGGAGGCTCTCTTGATGGCCAGGGAATGTACGGTAAGGCTGTCCGGTGCAAGCTCTGTCACCCGGTCTATGGTATGCTGTACATCCTCCTTTGTTTCTCCTGGCAGTCCCAGAATCAGGTCCATGTTAATATTGTCAAAGCCCACCTCTCGTGCAAGCGCATAAGCTTCTTCCACCTGTTCCACACTGGCGCGCCTGCCAATCAAATCCAGGGTCTCCTGCTTCATGGTCTGAGGATTGACGGAGATTCTGGTGACTCCGTGCCTGTAAAGCACCTTCAGCTTCTCTTCGGTGATGCTGTCCGCCCGCCCGGCCTCCACCGTAAACTCCCGGACCGTCCGAAAATGAAAAAGCTCCTTTAGCCTGCCAATCAGTCTGTCCAGCTGCTCCGGCTCCAATGTAGTGGGAGTACCGCCTCCGATATAAACTGTGTCCAGTAGCTTATCCGAATAAGCATCTGCAACGAATTCCATTTCCCGAATCAGACAGTCAATATATTCATCCACCAGCTTCCGATACCCGGCGATAGGGTAAGAAGTAAAGGAACAGTACAGACAGGTCGTAGGGCAAAAGGGGATACCAATATAAAGGCTGTAGCCGTCCGCATAGTGAATGCGCGAGAGCAATCCTCTCTCCCGCTGTGCAATCTCTATGGACAACTCTGCCTTCTGTCTGCTGACATAGTGCTTATCCTGATAAAAGGCAATGATTTCCTCCTTGCTCTTCCCTGCCTCCAACATGCCATAGGCAAGCTTCGTGGGTCGAATCCCGGTTAGATTTCCCCAGGGAAGCTGTTTTCCTGTCACCTCCGCAAGGGTTCGGTAAAGAAATCTCTTGAAAGAATCTTTATTCTGTGTTTCTCCAATCTCAGGCTGCCAGGAAAAACTGCGATTTCCTATTGTAATGACACCGTTTTCTTTCTCCAGCTCGATGGTCATTCCAATGTCATCTGTCAGTTCTGCTCTCTTTGCAGCACTTGTCTCCGGTGTCAAAACCCTGACCTGCTCCGCCGGATAAAAAGCTCTGACAAGGGAGTTCACATCATATTCCAAATTTTCTCTGTTTACTTCTACAACCAGCATTTGTTTTCCTGCCGCCTTTTCTCTGTCATCCCAGGAAGGAATTATATTTTTTCTCATGACCTATCGTGGTGCTCTCCCCATGTCCGGGATAAACCTTCGTCTCGTCCGGAAGTACAAACAGCTTTTCTTTAATGGAACGCACCAATGTCCCCATACTTCCCGTAGGAAAATCCGTTCTACCCACGGACTCTGCAAAAAGCGTATCTCCCGACACCAGGAAACCTGCTTCCTCAAAATAATAGCAACAGCCTCCTGCCGTGTGTCCGGGGGTGGCAATCACCTTGCAGGTCATTCCTGCCAGTGTTATCTCCTCTCCGTCCTTCACATACACATCAGCTGATGTAACACAGGGCCTTCCCGCCTGCTCGGATACATTTTTGTGTGCATCCCGGAGGAGTTCCCTCTCAGCTTCGGAGGCATAGACCTTTACGGGTCTGTCATCCCCCTCAGAGTCGTCACATTCTGCTGCCGCATTCGCAGCATTCCTCAATTCATCCAGCCCCCAGATATGGTCAAAATGCCCATGGGTCAACAGAATTCCTGCCACATTGAATCCATTTCTTCTAAGTGCATCATAAATAGCCGTCCCCTTATCTGCCGGATCAACCACAATGCACTGCTGCTCTCCCTCCCGGTACAAAAAATAACAATTGGTCTGGCATACACCCATTACCATTCTGCCTATCTTAATCTCTGACATACCTCTTCCTCCCTGTCTTTATATATCTGTCTTTATATATCTGTCTTTGTATATCTTTGTCTTTGTATATCTTTGTCTTTGTATATCTTTGTCTTTGTATATTTCTGTCAAGTAGTGATTGCCCCTCGACAGTCAGAGAACTCACACCGCTCTCCTGATAGGCAAACCGAACCAACTGCCTGGCAATACCCTGGTGCCGATATCGAGGAATTATGTAGAAATCCTCAAACACTCCACCACGCCGATAGTCAAATGTGGAAAATGGTGACTTTGATGTACTCCATGTGCATTCTCCTCTGATATCAGTCTCATACAATTAAAAGGCAATCTTAAGACTTTCACCCTCAACATTCACACCTTCACTTTGGGTAATCTTTAATCTTTGATCCGCAGTCAGTCCAATCGTTTCCCCATCATGCAGAATTACATCCTCAGAAATAACGTAATCAGCGATGTTAATCAGCATATCCCGAAGTTCCGAAGGCTGCCTGTCAGAATCAAGAATTTCCATTTCGTTCTTTCCAAAGCTCTTTAGTCCACAAGTGTATGCCGATACCCCTTTTTCGCTGCGGCCTAACCCAAACCATACCAAATTGAAAATAGGCAGGGTGCCGTCTTTCATAATCTCCGACATGGCGACAAACATTTTCGGTTCATATACAACCCCATTCGCATATACGCCAAGCGTGTTTTCCTGTCGGCATAACGTGGTAACTGCTTTGGTATACAACTTCCCTTTTTCTTCAAGGGATCCCTCTCCCATAACCGTCACAATCATATGTGCCTTATGCGTTCCTGTTACGGACACTGCTTCTTTCCACATATAGTTAAACTGTGCATTGGCTTCCGCCTCACCACCCGGTATAGGGAATCCCATATATCCCAGAACCAAACGCATCGAACCTACATCATAAATTCTGGCATCCACATCGGAATCTTTTTCGGGATTCGTACCTGCATCCTCTTCCTGCAATGTGATTCCCCACTCTTCAGAGAAAGCTTTTTCAAACAGATTTGGGGCAAATACAGGCTCCTTAAAAAGTACAAAAGCTTGAAATCCCGTAGCCTTTTCCTTTTTCACCTTACGTTCTTCCTCCGCATTTGCCATGCGTTTCCAATATTCCTTTAAAAAATTTAATATGATCTTGGCATCTTCAATTTCGGTATTTGCATCATATTTTTTCATCTCACTAAATACACCTGAATCGCTGTGAATTGCTAACAGCCAGGGGGACATTAATGATTTTTTGTATTTAAAGATTTTGCAGACAATTCCATCCTCATCTGTAAACTCTTTTGTGAATTCGATTTTACTCGGTCTACATCCCAACTCACTTGGATGCATCAACCATTCCACTACCTGCTGCTTTTCATTTTCGTATTTTTCCATAGCCGGTCTCCTGTAAATAATTTTTATTCTCCCTTAAGTCCAGTTGCCAATCCCTTTAGCTTTTCGATGGAAATGCCTGTAAAAGCCATGATTTCTTCCAACGGTTTATTGGCAAGCAACATATTTTCGGCAACCAGATATGTTCCTTTCTCCATTCCACGCTCCAGACCCTGCTCATATTCTTCCTTACGTATCAGCTTCTCTCTCTGCTCCCATGTGTAATCCAGATGTGTCATCTTCTTCACCTCATCCTTCCTTGTCCGGAAAAAGTCTTCCAGAATGTGTTCCCTGATACAGTCCTCGATTGCGGTATCCACCGCTTCTTCCACGTTCCTGTTTTGTTTCTGATACTCTCTGACCTTCTCCACAAAATAAGTGTAGCCTTCCAGCACTGCTGACCTTTCCTTCAGTCCCTGATTATAATTCGGGTTAATGTTATATACCTTACAGACTACTTCAATCTCCGGCTTCTCCGTTT
>JBJENR010000121.1:0-2640 GCA_051880315.1 Acetatifactor sp. | reverse complement strand
GATGGAATCATCATGGCGGTATTTTGGATAGGCAGGGTTACCTTTCATGGAATATCCACGTCCTGCTCCCACAAAGCAACTTTCCATGTGTTAGCGACAATTCGAAAGAGGTTATGTGATAAATTGGCAAAAGTTCCGTTGGGATTGGTAAAAGATACACCATCCGGCTCTTTGAAAAATATTATGGTAGAGCGGGTTGACAGCATTGAAACAACGTTGGCCCATGTATTACCGGAATTAACGGCAAATCTCATGGCACCTTTGGCGGTGTTTATCTATCTTCTGATTATCGACTGGAGAATGGGACTGGTTTCTCTGGTTACTCTTGTGCTTGGGTTGTTTGCTTACATGGGAATGATGCTTGGTTATGAAGAAAGTTATCAGAATACAGTAAATAAAACAAAGATATTGAATGATACAGCGGTAGAGTATATCAATGGTATTGAGGTGATTAAGGCTTTTGGTAAGGCACAAAAATCCTATGAAAAATTCGAGGTAGCTGCAAAGGAAGGTGCTGATTGTTACGTGGAGTGGATGCGAAGATGTAACGTATTCTTTTGTATCGCCATGGTACTTGCACCTTGTACTTCTTTAGCGGTAGTGCCTGTTGGTGGAATGCTTTATATGAATGGAAGTCTTACATTTGCAGAGCTTGTTATGTGTCTGATTTTATCTTTAGGTCTGGTTTCACCAATCATCACTGCAATGAGTTATGGTGATGCTATTGCGAGAGTCGGTACCATTGTTGGAGAGGTTGCAGGGATTCTCTCCTGGGAGGAAATGGAACGTCCTGCTAATGATCAGGAAGACGTGAAAGATTATTCGGTTACACTTAACAATGTTACATTTGGATACAAGGAGAAAGAAGTACTTCACGGTGTGAATTTACAGATTAAAGAAGGAACCGTCAATGCATTAGTTGGACCATCCGGCAGTGGAAAATCGACGATTGCAAAATTGATTGCATCCTTATGGGATGTGAAGGACGGAAGTATTAAAATCGGTGGCGTGGATATCCGAAAGATGCCTTTGGATGAATACAACCGGAAAGTTGCATATGTATCCCAGGATAATTATCTGTTTGATGATACCATTCGGGAGAATATCCGTATGGGCAACTTAAATGAAACTGATGAAGAAGTGGAAGAAGTAGCAAAGAAAAGTGGCTGCCATGATTTTATCATGGGACTGGAACACGGCTATGATACCGTGGTGGGAAGTGCCGGAGGACATTTGTCCGGCGGAGAACGACAGAGAATTTCCATTGCCAGAGCTATGTTAAAGGATGCACCGATTGTGATTTTGGATGAAGCAACCGCTTATACAGATCCGGAAAATGAAGCAGTGATTCAGTCTTCCGTGGCAAAGCTTGTTCAGGGAAAGACCTTAATTGTAATTGCCCACAGACTCTCTACTATCGCAGATGCAGACCGGATTTTTGTTGTGGAGGATGGAAGAATTGCAGAAGAAGGTACCCATGAGCAACTACTGGAAAATGGCAAACTTTATTCCAAGATGTGGAAATCCCATATTGGAGTAAAGGATATGGGAGGTGAAGCATATGCTTAAGATATTTAAAAAATTCTTTGAGTTTTGTGGTAAAGTCAATAAAAGAAAATTTTATAAATCACTGGCTTTAGGCGTGCTGTTTGCACTGATGGAAGCTGTGAAAATCCCGGCAATTATGCTTTTGCTTGACGGAATTATTAGAAATAAGGTGACGTCTGTACTCCTTTGGCAGTGCTTTGGCATCTTATTGCTTAGTGTGGCTATTGGTTCCGTTATCAAATACCATATTACAATGTTGCAGTGTGAAGCAGGATATTATACGGCAGCCGGTAAGCGCATTGAAATAGCAGAACATATGCGTTATCTGCCTATGGGTTATTTCAATCAGAACAGTCTTGGTCAGATTACAAGCGTCACTACCAATACCATGGAACAGCTGGCGGATGTTGCCACAAAAGTCGTGATGATGACAACACAGGGAATGCTGACTACACTTGTTATTACTGCTATGGTCCTTTGCTTCGACTGGAGGATTGGACTGGTTGCTGTTGCCGGAATTTTGCTATTTTTCGGAGTAAACAGCATGTTACAAAAGAGAAGTCAGAAGCTTGCGCCGATTAAGATAGCATCCGATACAGATGTGGTAGAAAAAGTGCTAGAGTACGTACAGGGAATCTCAGAAGTGCGGGGATATAACCTGACAGGAAGAACTTCGAAGAAACTGAATAAGGCGATTGATGAAAACCGTAGTATCAATACGAAAATGGAATTGGCATTTGTTCCTCTGATGCAGATGGAAAGCGGAATTATCAAGCTGACAGGGGTAGTGATGACCTTGTTATCCATTTATCTGTACCTGCAGGGAAGCATGGAACTTCTGAACTGTGTTGGTATGATTATCTGTTCCTTCTTAGTGTTGGACAGTTTAGGAACCGCAGGAAATTATTCGTCTCTTTTACGAACAGTAGATATGGGTGTGGATAAAGCACAGGCAATCCTTGATTTACCAGAGATGGATATTGAAGGAAAAGAAATTACGCCAAAGAATTATGATGTAGATATCAATCATGTGGATTTTTACTATGAGAAAGATTCCGTAGGAAAGAAGTCCAAGATTATTGATGATGTATC
>JBJENR010000120.1:0-2673 GCA_051880315.1 Acetatifactor sp. | reverse complement strand
GCTTATATAATAACTGTGCATTTGCAATAATCTTCTCGCGATGCTTACGAATAAAAATCACTTCATTATGTACCAAATCTTTGTATTCGCTATAGCTCTTCCAAAACCAATGCTCTCCTCTAAAAAAAGATAAGGAAGCTGCAGAGCAACTTCCTTGAGTTTAAAATCCTCCACTTATTGGCAGGAGCTCTCCCGAAGATAGAATCCCTATCTATATTTTCATTATATGCTGTACTTCAAAAAATATCAATATAGTGCTTTGTAAACTCTAAAACTGTATCAAAAATATTTGTGTTATTTTCCAGGCATGTTACGATTACCTTAAAATCTAAAAGGAGTAATCTATATGCCAAAGAAAAAGTTCAATGTTGCATTATCATCCGAAGAGGAAATTTTCCTCAAATCCATCACACATGCTGGAAACGGATATTCGGCCCGTGAAATACTTCATGCACAGGTCTTACTTCATAGTAACGATAACAAACCTGCCTCAAAAAAGGATAATCGCGAACTGGCCGAATGGTTTGGCATTTCCCCAACTACTGTGAATCAGATTCGAAAATCCTATTCGGAAAACGGTTTGGAAGCGGCATTATACCGAAAGACCCGTATTACACCGCCGGTTGCTTCAAAAATCACAGGTGATTTTGAAGCAAAGGTAATTGCTACTGCACTTGCTCCTCCACCGGAAGGATATTCCCGATGGACACTCCGTCTGCTCGCTGAATACTGCATGGAAAAGCAGTATATTGTTTCCATTTCACATACGAAAATCGGTGAAATGCTCAACAGCAATGAGTTAAAACCTCATTTGAGTAAATACTGGTGTATTCCCAAACAGAACGATTCTTCTTTTGTTGCAAACATGGAAGATGTTCTCGGAATTTACCAGCTTCCTTATTGCAAAGAAGTTCCGGTTATCTGTATGGATGAAAAACCTCTTCAGCTTCTTGGCGAAGTCCGTGAAAGAATTTCTGCCAGTCCAATCCATCTGGATCCGGACACACAGCTTCCCAAACCGGGTTACTGTGAAAAGATTGATTCCGAATACGTCCGCTGCGGGACAGCAAGTATCTTTATGTTTACAGAACCGCTGGGAAAATGGCGTCACGTATCTGCTCTTTCCCGGCGTACCAAAGGCGATTATGCCAAGATGATGAAACAGATTGCTGAGGAATATTATCCCGACTGCAAAAAGATCATCATGATATCCGACAATCTGAACACACATAATAAAGCAGCATTTTATGAAGCATTTCCGCCGGAAACAGCTTACTGGTTGTCTCAGAAGTTTGAAATGCATTACACTCCCAAACATGGCAGCTGGCTCAATATTGCTGAGACAGAACTCAGTTCATTGAGTATTCAATGTCTTGGCAACAGAAGAATCGATTCATTGGAAGAATTGAATTTCACTATCAGCCAATGGGAGAAAAACCGTAACCAGAAACAAATCGGTGTCAATTGGCAGTTCACTGCTGAAGATGCCAGAATAAAATTAAAGCGTTTATATCCCAAACCTCTGTTTGAGGAATAGAGGAAAAACATATACCGTTGAAACTGCCCTGTTTTGATACAGTTTTAATCTTTACAGGGCACTAGTGTTCTGGCAAGTTGATTTCTAAAGCAATGTATGATACCATATAGTCATCCAAATCTATTTACGAAAGAAGGAAAATTATATGGGACGCTCTACTCAATATACAGTTTCTCTCAGTCAGGAAGAGAAAGAAAAACTTTTAGCAATGAGCAAAGATAATAATCTTTCAGTGCGTGTTTCCAAACGTGTTCTGATTCTTCTGGCTCTGGACAATAAAAAGGATTCCAATTTAAATCACAGACAGATTGCTTCTGCATTGAACACAACGGTTACTACGATTGTGGCAACAGCACGTAACTATTCCCAGAATGGCCTGGATTATGCAATTTCCCATCATTATAATCCTTCATCCATCCGTCCACATAAAACAAATGGTGAACTGGAAGCTCATGTGATCCAGCTCGCCTGCGGAGAAGCACCGGAGGGGTATGCCCGCTGGACATTGGAACTCCTGACAGAAGAAGTAAATAAAAAAGGTGTAGCAGAACCGGTCAGTAAAGAAACCATTCGCATGATGTTAAAAAAAATGAACTTAAGCCTCACATGAATGAATACTGGTGTATCCCACCGAAAGAAAATGCCGAATTTGTAGCCTGCATGGAAGATATTCTTCACATATATTCTCTTCCATATAATAAAGAACTTCCGGTTGTCTGCATGGATGAAAAGCCTTACCAGTTTCTCGGAGAAGCAAGAGAACCTCTGGAAGCCAGACCCGGAGATACCAAAAAGCTGGATTCTGAATATGTCCGCTGCGGAACCTGCAGTATTTTTGTATTTACAGAGCCACTTGCAGACTACCGACATGTCAGCGTCCGTCAGCATCGTACAAAGCGGGACTGGGCGGAAGAGATCCGTTATCTCCTGACAGAAATTTATCCGGAACATGAAAAAATAATTCTTGTTATGGATAATCTGAATACACATACCAAAGCATCTTTATATCAGAATTTCCCTGCTGAAGAAGCTGCTGCACTGGCGAACCGTCTTGAGATCCACTATACGCCAAAACATGGAAGCATTGCACCACACTGCATGGAATCCACTGCATTCTCTCGAGATCCATTGGGCCA
>JBJENR010000119.1:0-109301 GCA_051880315.1 Acetatifactor sp. | reverse complement strand
TACCTTCAGAATCAAGGGATAGAGAAACAGAGTGACTACGATGGTATATAAAGCTTCAGGAAAAATTACATGTGTAAAATAGTAAAGGAACTGTAGCTTACCCTGAAGCATAAACAACAAAATATAACATACAATGCCATAGGACAAATCGCTTGTAATGATTAGTGCAATGGGCAGCTTGATATCTTCCGGATAAAATATTCTGCTGAATTTGCCGTTGATGAAACCTATGTACATCATTAGCAGTGCATAAAAGCCAAGAACACTGCCGAAAAAAATATCATTTAACAGTCCACAGAAGAAGCCAATCACCAGACCATCCTTTTCTCCCCGCATGAAGCCAAAGGAGGCAGTCAGAATAATCATAAGATTGGGTATGATACCTGCAAATGCGAAACTGCCGAATACGCTGCACTGCAGCACAAAGCCTGCAAGTACGAAAAAAGTAACCACTATTTTTCTGAGCATAATTTCTCCGCCTTATTCATTGATGCTCTGCTTTCTGTCAGTGATAATCAGGACCTCCTCCAAATGCTCGAAATCAACAGCCGGCGTGATTAATCCTGATTTCGTCAGATTATTGGAATCTCTGTCAATGGAATTAATATAACCTATCAATATATTGGGAAGATATTTGTCGCTGATGTTTGATGTGACGACTTTGTCTCCCTCGGCGACCAGATTCTTGCTGTCCACCAGTTGTCCGAAACGGATATTTCCTTCCGCCATCAGTTTCAAATCTCCAGAGACAATCAGGTTGTCTTCCGTGGAAAGAGTCATGCCGCTGACATTGCTGTTGTCTGAAATAATCGAGGTGACCCTGGCCCAATTGGGACCAACTGCAGTGATTCTTCCCACCAGACCGCCTCCGGCAATCACATTCATGTCCAGGGTAAGGCCGTCATCACTTCCCTTGTCCACCACAAAGGAGGAATACCAGTTTCCGGAATCTCTTGCAATGATACGGGCGCCTACCTTTTTGTACTCGCCGTATTGCTCGCTTAATTCCATCAGCGTTCTCAGATTATTCAACTCATATTTGTCCTGCTGTAACAGGATATTTTCCTCTGTCAGCTCAGCAATCTGTTCCTTCAGTCTTGCATTTTCGTCCAGAAGATTTCTGATCTGCACCAGTTCATCGGAACGATTGGAAAGCCAGCCGCCCATTTTGCCGATTCCCTGCTGAAATGGTATTATCACCTTACCCACGACAGCATTCAGAGGCTTATTAAAGGTGTCCGTACCAAAGGTAATCAGCATCATAAGTGAACATAAAATTGTTAAAATTAAAAGGAGATATTTACTCGGTAAAGTAAATCTCTCCCCTTTCTTTTTTATTACCGGGCTCATTTACTCATCCCTTCAATTGCATAGGCAACAGATTTATAGTTGTCGTCCTTAATAATCTTGGCAAGTCCCATCACAACACTGATTTCAGGTTCTTCTGCCTCATTTACCTTAAGTCCCGTACCTGAAGCCAGACGCTCTGCCAGATGGCTTACTCTCGATGCACCGCCGGTCAGATAAATTCCATGCCTGTAAATATCCGCAGCCAGCTCCGGAGGTGTTCGCTCGAGAATCACCTTCACATTATCCACAATACTGTGGAACAGCTCCTCGAGACAATCCGCTACCAGCTTCGTGGGAATCTCCCGCTCCACCGGAAGTCCGGTCACGATATCCCGTCCGTATACAACGGCTCCGTGTCCTTCCTTTTCAAGATCTCCAAGATTCATCTTTACCGTCTCCGCCGTCTTGCCGCCGATAATCAGGCTGAACTCCTTCCTTACGGCTGCGCGGATTGCTTCATCAAACTTCAGACCACCGGTTTTGATCAGTCTGCTGAGGACAATCCCCCCCAGGGAAAGTATGGAAATCTCCGTCGTCTCATATCCCACGTTCACCATAAGCACGCCCTGGGAATTCTTTACATCAATGTCCAGTCCCAGTCCGTCCGCAACTGCTTTTTCCACTACCATGATTTTTCTGGACTTCACCCCGGAATCCTTAATCAGATCATAGAACGCCCTCTTCTCCACCTCTGTGACATCCGTGGGAACCGCAATAAAGAAATCACAGGGTTTGTTGTTGCCCTTTTGAATATCTCCGATAAAATATCTGATTAATGTTTCCATATTCTTGATATCTGCAATTACACCATTGGACAGCGGATAGGAAATATGAATATTGCTGGGCGCCTTCTCATACATTTCATATGCGGAATTGCCGTAAGCAAATAAGGTATTCTTATTCTCGATGGCAATCATATTTTTTTCAACTATAAAACAGTCATCCATCCTGCTGTAAATTTTAATGTTATTGGTACCCAAATCGATACCGAATGCATTGTTTGCCAAAATGTAAGACCCCTTTCTACACATATATATCAATCAATGAACCAGTGGGCTTCCTTGAAGCTGACATAGCAGTTGTCCCCTATCACGATGTGGTCCAGAAGCGGAATGTCCAGCATAATTCCTGTCTTACGGACATTGTCCGTAAGCTCAATATCGCTTTGGCTCGGGGCAGGCTCTCCGCTTGGGTGGTTATGCACAAGAATAATATTGACAGCCTTGGCCTCCAGAGCTTCCATGAAAATCTCCCTGGGGGAAATCAAAGACATCCTGACACTTCCCTGGGATATCTTTTTCTCGCTGAGCAGCCTTCCCTTTGTGTCCAGACAGAGTAGAATCACACACTCTGTCTCCATATGCCGCAGTTTCTCCATGAAATACGCAGCCACCTGACCGGAAGACTGAAACTTCAACCCCTCTTTGGCCGTAGCACTGCTCATCCTCATGGAAAGCTCCGCAAGACATTTCAGCTTCACTGCCTTGACCTGTCCGATTCCCTTAATCTTCTCAAGCTCCTGTAAGGTCACATCATAAAGTCCCAGAAGCCCTTCCCTTGGATATCTTGACAGCTTCAGCACCTCCTGGGCAAGCTGCAGGGCACTTTTCTCTCTGGTGCCTGTCCTGATAATGACGGCAAGAAGTTCTGCCTCCGACATGCTCTCCGGTCCGAACCTCAAAAATCTTTCGTAGGGCATCTCCTGATATACATTTTTTTTGCTTTGATTCATGTGTCTCCTTCTACCTTCTCCGACACATGCTTTCTTTCTCCGATGCAACTTTTTGTCTGATAATACAGCCGGCTTAACGAATAAAACGATATACTATCAGTGAAATAACCACACCGATAATACTTGCAATCGTTATATGAATCGTCAAACCAAAGGTCAGTACGATGAAGCCTAAATCCAGTATGATAGGCTGGCTTAATCCAAATGACTGACCATAGCTTAAGAATGTGCCGGAAAAGTAGGTACCGATAAAGCTTCCAATCACAAACCCGACCAACACTAACAGTACAAGTACCCAGTTAACTCTTTTCAAAGCTTTTCCTCATCTTTCTTTTGTATCTCTCATACATTTGTTAATAGTACCATAAAATTCCCAATCTGTACATAAAAATAAGAGAATTTATTTCTGCTTTTTTTCACAAAAAGCTACAGATTTAAACTGTTTACATCAATCAATTTGGCATCCGTCAGAGACTGCAGAGTCCTCAGAATACCGAATTTTGCATGCTGCCAGGTCAGGCCTCCCTGAAAATAAACTGAGAAGGGAGGTTTGATGGGACCATCTGCGGAAAGTTCAATGGAGGAGCCTGCCACAAAAGCGCCTGCAGCCATAATTACCTTGGCATCATAGCCGGGCATGTCCCAGGGCTCCGGAGTTACATGACTGTCCACCGGTGCGGCTGCCTGTATACCGCGGCAAAAGGCAATCACTCCCTCCGGTGCTCCGAAGGTGATTGCCTGAATAATATCATGTCTGCTCTCCCTGCTGTCAGGAATCACCCCAAAGCCCAGCGGCTCATACAGATTTGCCGCAAAAATTGCACCCTTCAGAGCAGAAGCAGTCACTGTGGGTGCCAGGAACAGCCCCTGATAAAAGTCCTTCAGCACTCCCAGAGAAGCCCCTACTTCCTTTCCAAGACCGGGGGAGGTCAAACGATATGCCGCATTTTCCACACATTCCTTTTTCCCTGCAATGTATCCGCCGATTGGCGCAAGACCGCCGCCGGGATTCTTAATCAGGGACCCCACTACCATATCTGCGCCCACATCGCTTGGTTCCCTCTCTTCCACAAACTCCCCGTAGCAGTTATCCACCATGCAGATGACGTCGGGCTTTATCTGCTTGATAAAGGCAATCAGTTCTCCGATGCGTTTTACCGACAGAGTAGGTCTGGTCTGGTATCCCTTGGATCTCTGAATGGTCACAAGCCGGGTTCTCTCGTTTATTTTCTTCTTGATGTTTTCGTAATCAAATTCCCCATCCGGGAGCAAATCCACCTGGCTGTAGGTGATCCCGTACTCTGCCAGGGACCCCTTGGAGGGTCTGATTCCAATGACCTCCTCCAGCGTGTCATAAGGCTTGCCAACAGGAGAAAGAAGTTCATCTCCCGGGCGCAGGTTACTTATAAGTGCCAGGGCAAGGGCATGGGTTCCGCAGGTTATCTGAGGCCGCACCAATGCATCTTCGGTATGAAATACTCTGGCATAAACCTCCTCCAGCGTATCTCTCCCAAGATCATTATACCCATATCCTGTGGTTCCCAGAAGGCATGCCTCACTTACTCTGCTGTCCTGCATTGCCTTCACGACCTTCAGCTGATTATATTCCGCCATTTCATCAATTTTTCTGAAGCGGGATTCCAGTTTTTCCAAAATCCGTTCTCCATATTCATACACCTTTCTTTCGATGCCCATGCCGGCATACATTTCCTTTATTTCGTTCATATTCCTTCAGGCAAAAGCCCTGCCTCCTTTGTTGTTTCCTGTTTTAAGATAAAATATGCTGTTCTTTCAGCTTCTCCAGCATGAATTGTAATATATGCTCTTCCTCATACCCGAATTCCTTTTTATTGATCCAGATGACGTCCCGTTCCCGTCTGAACCAGGTGAGCTGTCGTTTGGCAAAATGCCTGGTATCCCGTTTTAATTTTTCTACCGCCTGTTCATAGGACATTTCCCCTTCAAGGTAGGCTAATATCTCTTTATATCCCAACCCCTGCATGGAAACCATCTCCCTGTTACAGCCGGCTTCCCGGAGTTGTCTCACTTCCCCCACCAGTCCCTCTTTCAACATTTCATCAATACGCTGTTCAATTCTTTCATATAGGAGTTTACGTTCGTCATTCAATACAAAATAGCAGGAATTATAGGCACTTTCCTTCTGCTTTTCCTGTCGGTTATGGTCTGAGATTCTCTGTCCCTCCAGATGATAAAACTCCAGCGCCCGTATGGTCCTTTTTACATTGTTGACATGAATTGCTTCCGCCGAAGCCGGATCAGCTTTCCTCAGCATTTCGTGCAGGTATTCCGCTCCTTTTTCCACGGCCAGCAGCTCCAGCTCTCTGCGGTATCTTCCGTCATCCCCGTCACAATCGCAGATTGATTTTACATCACCGTCAAAATCAATATCTCTCAGCAATGCCTGAATATAGAACCCTGTTCCTCCGGCGACAATCGGAATATGCTCTCTTGCATAGATTCCCCTTAAGGCTTCTTCTGCATACCTTTTGAATAATGCCACATTAAAAGACTCCTGAGGCTCTAAAATATCAATCAGATGATGGGGCACTCCCTGCATTTCCTCCGGTCTGATTTTTGCCGAACCGATGTCCATATGGCGATAGACCTGCATGGAATCCGCAGAAATGATTTCTCCTCCAATGGCTTTTGCCAGTCCGATGGAAAGCTTTGTCTTCCCCACCGCAGTAGGCCCCGTCAGTACAACCATGGGATGCTTTTGCTCTGTTTTACATAATTCACTCATTCCCAAAACCTCATACACTGAGTCAACTGTTTCAGGTAACAATTCTCTTAAATTTACGTTCCATATCCGCTTTGGACATCTCTACGATGGTAGGTCTTCCGTGGGGACAATTATACGGATTTTCCAGGGTTAGCAATTCATCTATCAATGTTTCTGCTTCCGCCTGCTTCAGAAGATTATTCCCCTTAACTGCTGCTTTGCAGGACATGGAGGCAATCTTTTCCTCGATTACCCGGATACTGCCGTAGTTGCCACCCTCTGCAAGCTGGTCCAGCACCTCCAGAAACATTTCCCGTTCCCCGCATCCGTACAAATCCAGCGGAACACTGCGCAGAGTATATTCATTGCCGCCAAAGGATTCAACTTCAAAGCCCAGTCCCTCAAAAACTTCCCTGTTCTCCGCAAGCACTGCCTCTTCCTGGGCCGACAGACTGATTACTATGGGCGGCATCAGCGACTGGGACAATACCCTCTTCTCCCGGTATTGTTTCATTAACCGCTCATAATTCACCTTTTCATGGGCTGCGTGCTGGTCAATCATGAGAAGCTTGTCCTGAAACTCCACCAGCCAGTAGGTCTCAAAAACCTGTCCTATGATTCGAAAATGCGCTCTGTTCTCCGCAGTGAGAATCTTTTCTTCAAAAAGATTCATCTGCTCTCCCGGCATTCCCGTCTCTCCGATAATTCCCGTTACTCCAGAAACACCGATGTTGTCCTTCCCTTGGGACCGGCATTCCTTCCTGTCATTCAAACCTTCCTTTTCAGGTAAGCCTTCGGCCCTTTCGGTCTTTTCTCTTACAGGCTCCGCAATTTCAGAGGTCTCGCTAAAGAAATCCTCTTTTCCCTCGAAAGTGTCCCCGGTACTCTTTACTCTTTCCCATACAGGATTCCGGGCAATCTCCCGGGAGCGTTGTCCTTCGGTCTCATACTTTGTCTCTTCCCGGATGCAATTTAAGGTTCTGCCATTCTCACCTCTGCGATTCACTTCAAAGGGCTCCGGTACCTGTTCCCTGACTGCCGCTTTTTCTTCTGCTTTCGATTCAGCCTTTTGCTCCCGCTCGGTGGACAGAGATGCCCTGGGAATCATTTCATGATGCTTTAATGTATATTTCACCGCCCCGCATAAATAGGCGCCAAAGGCCATGGGGTTGGTAAAACGGATATCCATTTTTGTGGGATGTACATTGACATCAACCCTTGCGGAATCCATGTTGATATGCAGCACGCAAAAAGGAAATTTATGCTGCATCAGATACTCCTTGTAGCCTTCTTCTATGGCACGGGCAATTACATTGCTCCGTACAAACCTTCCGTTGATAAAATAAATCTCATAATTTCGTGTGGAGCGCACTTGTACCGGAGTGCCAAGATAGCCTTCTACCCGGATTCCCTCCTGCTCCCACTGCATAGGGATCAATGCGGCTGCCACATCCCTGCCGTAAATTCGATAGATTACCTCTCTCAAATCCCCATTCCCTGAGGTATGAAACTTCAATTGCCCGCCAATCACAAGCTTGAAAGAAATGTCCGGTCTGGAAAGAGCAAGATGTTCCATCAGGTCGGCAATATAGCTTCCCTCTGTGGCAGGCTGTTTTAAAAATTTTCTTCGCACAGGCGTATTAAAAAACAGATTTCTCATCAGGAAGGTCGTTCCCTCCGGCGCTCCTATCTCCTCAAAGCTGATTTCTTTTGCACCCTCCAGCAGAATTCTCGTTCCTGTGATACTGCCCGCCGGTTTCGTGATTACTTCCACCTTTGACACCGCAGCAATACTTGACAATGCCTCTCCGCGGAAACCAAGACTGGAAAGCCTTGAAAGGTCATCCGAGGTTTCAATCTTGCTGGTTGCGTGACGGAGAAAAGCTGTTCTTAATTGCTCCTTTTCCATTCCACAGCCATTGTCCGTGACACGAATCAACTCGATGCCCCCGTCCTTGATTTCCACAGTCAGAGCCGTTGCATTTGCGTCAATGGCATTCTCCACCAGCTCCTTCACCACACTGGCAGGTCGCTCCACCACTTCGCCAGCCGCTATTTTATCGATTGTTTCTGAATCAAGTACATGAATCCTGGCCATGGCGTACCTCCTTATGGCTTATCCCTGCCATCTGTTTTTCAGCTTATTCTGCAGCCTGTAAAGGGTATTCAGGGCATCGATGGGTGACATGGTATTAACATCGGCTTCCATAAGCTCCTTTAAGACATCTTCGTCAGTGACTGTCTCAAAAAGCGACATCTGTGCCAGATCCACCTCATCCAGCTTGGGCTGTTTTTTCCCCTTGGTGTCATCCTTTACATCTGTAGCAATACTTTGAATCTTTTCAATGATATCATTGTTTGTCAGCTGCTCGGCAATCTCTTTTGCTCTGCCGATTACCATATCCGGGACTCCCGCCAGCTTAGCCACCTGAATACCGTAGCTTCTGTCAGCGCCCCCCTTAATTATCTTTCTCAAAAAGATGATGTCATCTCCGCTTTCCTTCACAGCAATACAATAATTGTTCACATTACTCATTTTGCCTTCCAGCTCGGTCAACTCGTGGTAATGGGTGGCAAACAGCGTTTTTGCTCCCAAAAGCTTACGATTGCTGATATGTTCAATCACTGCCCAGGCAATGCTCAGGCCGTCAAAGGTAGAGGTCCCCCTTCCGATTTCGTCCAGAATCAGGAGGCTGTTGGAGGTAGCATTCCGGAGAATGTTAGCCACTTCGTTCATCTCTACCATAAAGGTGGACTGACCGCTGGCAAGATCATCCGATGCTCCCACTCTGGTAAAAATCCTGTCCACAATACCGATGTTTGCGCTTTTTGCCGGAACAAAGCATCCCACCTGGGCCATCAGAACAATCAGTGCCGTCTGACGCATATAGGTAGATTTTCCCGCCATGTTCGGGCCGGTTATGATGCTGATACAATGACTGCCGTTGTCAAGGAAGGTATCATTTGCAACAAATAAATCATTGGAAATCATCTGTTCCACCACCGGATGTCTGCCTTCCCTGATGTCGATGATGCCCTTCTCATTCAGCTTTGGCCTCACATAATGATTTCGCTCCGAAACCAGGGAAAGAGAGGCATAGACGTCCAGCTTCGCCAGAGCCTTTGCTGTCCTCTGAATGCGTTCCAGTTCCATGGCTATGGATTCCCTGATTTTGCAGAACAGGTCATACTCCAGCGTGGTCAGCTTGTCCTCCGCGTTTAAAATCGTATCCTCCAATTCCTTCAGTCTGGGCGTGGTATAACGCTCAGCATTGGCCAGGGTCTGCTTGCGGATATAATCCTCCGGTACCAGGTCTTTGTAGGAGTTTGTCACTTCAAAATAATAACCGAATACCTTATTATACTTAATGCGCAGATTTTTGATTCCCGTGCGCTCTCTGTCCTGTTCCTCCAATTCCGCCAGCCACTGCTTGCCGTCCCTTTTTGCACTGCGAAGCATATCTATGGTCTCATCAAAACCATCCTTAATCATACCGCCCTCGCGGATGGTAATGGGCGGTTCTTCCTCTATGGCAGCCAGAATTAACTGATAAATATCCTGAAGTGCATCTATCTCATTCTCGATATTGATCAGCTCCTCTTTCTCAAATCCCTTTAAAACCGTCTTGATTGCCGGCAGCATCTCCAGGGAGTTGCGGAAAGCGATGAAATCCCTGGGATTTGCCGTCTTATATGTCACCTTACTCAAAAGCCTCTCCAGATCATACACCGGATTCAGATACTCCCTGATTTCATCCCTGGAAACACTGTCCATACACAATGCTTCCACGGCATCCAGACGTTTCTCCATCTCTGCTTTATCTATCAGAGGCTGTTCCAGCATACTTCTCAAAAGTCTGCCGCCCATAGCCGTCCTGGTCTTGTCCAATACCCAGAGAAGAGAACCTCTTTTTTGTTTTTCCCTCAGAGTTTCCGCCAATTCCAGGTTTCTTCTGGTAGAGCTGTCCAAAAGCATATATTTGTTCGTCAGATATGGATACACATGGGTAAAATGGGCCAAATCCGTCTTTTGTGTGTCATAGAGATATTGCAGCAAAGCTCCCGCCGCAATCATTCCCATGGGAAAATCCTCTATCCCAAGGCCAAGCAATGTGGTTACCTTAAAGTGACGCAGCAATATCTTTTTGCATCCTTCGTCATCAAACACATGGGCTTCCAATGCGTTTACGGAAATATGATATCTTCCCTTAAGCTCATCCACATCGAAACCACTTACAAGAAAGGCATCATTACAGATGATCTCTGAGGGCTCATATTTCATCAATTCATCCTTCAGCTTTTTTAAGTCCTCCACTTCGGTCAGATAATAATCTCCCGTAGTGACATCTGCCACCGAAATCCCTATTTTCGTCGGCGTATAGACAATGCTCATCAGATAGTTATTCCTGGATTCCTCTAAGGCCTGGACATTTAAATTCGTTCCGGGCGTGACAATACGAATGACTTCCCTTTTCACCAGTCCCTTGGCAAGCTTCGGATCCTCCATCTGCTCACATATGGCAACCTTGTATCCCTTGCCCACCAATCTGGTCAGGTATCCTTCCACCGCATGATAAGGAATACCGCACATGGGAGCGCGTTCTTCCAGACCGCAGGACTTCCCCGTAAGGGTAATCTCCAGCTCTTTGGAAGCCGTCAGGGCGTCATCAAAAAACATTTCGTAGAAATCTCCCAGACGATAAAAGAGAATACAGTCCTTGTACTGCTTCTTCGTCTCCATATACTGTTGCATCATCGGAGTTAAATCTTCCACCGCTATCTGCTGCTCTGACATTTTCCTATGCTCCTGTTCCTTAGTGTATCCTTTACTGCAGCTGCTCTGCGCGTTTCAGCGCCTCATCAATATGACTGCAGAAATTTTCTCTGCCAACCTTCTCCACAAATCCTGCTTTTTCCATAACTCGCATAGGCTGCTCATTTACATGGGAAAAGACAAGACAAATGTTCTTACGGCGACATTCTTCCAGCATTTCCTCGAAATTGTGCATCGCTGTGGCATCAATGGTACCTACGCTCCTCATTCTGAGAATGATACAATTTATACTTTCATCCAGAGTGATGGCAAGTATTTTTTCAGCCGCGCCGAAGAAGAGAGGTCCGCTGATCTCGTATACCATGGTTTTTTCCGGAACCGTACGCAGGGAAATACTGTCCGGGTCTTCCTCGTCATCAATGGTCTTCCAGCCGGAGATATCGGTCACATCACTCATACGCTTCATGAAGAGAACCGTAGCCATCAGAATGCCCACCTCAATGGCAACCACAAGATCAAATACCACCGTCAGCACAAAGGTTACCGTCAGCACAAGAATATCGCTCTTCGGGGAAGTCTTGCAGAGATATACGAACTTTCTCCAGCCACACATATTATAAGCCACCATGAACAGTATCGCCGCAATTGTGGGCATGGGTATCAATGCTGCATAAGGCATCAATATCACCAGAATCAACAGCAGTACCACCGCATGAACCATACCTGCAATGGGTGTGCGTCCACCATTTTTTACGTTGGCTGCAGTACGGGCAATGGCACCTGTTGCGGGAATACCGCCAAACAGGGCAGATACGATGTTTCCGGCGCCCTGGGCTACCAGTTCCATATTGGAACGATGACGGCTGTTTACCATGCTGTCCGCCACCACACAGGAAAGCAGAGATTCAATGGCCGCAAGAATGGCTATGGTAAAGGCATCCGGCAACACATTGCGCACCGTTGTCAGGCTGAATGCCGGAAGCGAAAGGGTTGGAAGCTTGTTGGAAATTTCATAGAGGTCACCTATGGTGTTCACCTGCATATTTAATCCGCTCACCATACCTATACCCACAAAAACCGCAATTAACGAAGCCGGAATTTTTTTTAAAAATCCCGGAAGAAAAGGCCATAAAATCAAGACTGCCATACATACCATACCGACAATCAGGGCCTGCCAGTTGATGGTATTGATGAAATGAAAGACAGCCTTCACCTTGTCAACCGTCTCAATCAGCGGCTCTTCGGTAACAATGGTAAGTCCCAGAAAATCTTTGATTTGTCCAATCACAATTGTCACAGCAATACCTGCCGTAAATCCGGTAGTTATGGTATAGGGAATAAACTTAATCAGGCTTCCCAGCTTAAGTAATCCCATCAGAATCAGAATCACGCCTGCCAAAAGCGTCGCAATTACCAGGCCCTCAAAGCCATTCTTTGCCACAATGCCTGCCACTATGGTTGCGAAGGCCGCCGTAGGTCCTGCAATCTGCACCCTGCTTCCTCCCAGAAAAGAAATCACAAAACCGGCGGTGATGGCGGTATAAATTCCCTTCTCAGGTGTTACGCCGCTGGCCAGTGCCAGTGCGATGGAAAGCGGCAGGGCAATAATTGCCACAATGATACCCGCTACCACATCCTTCACAAACTGTTCCTTAGTATATGTTTTCATGACTGAAAACAGCTTTGGTTTTAACTTTTCCATTTTCTTTTGTTCCCCTCACTCTAATTGTATATTATACCATATGACCCATGTAGTAGAATCCATGGCATTCATCCAACATTACAGACACGATTTTACCCACCAATTCGTCATTTCCCGGCAGATGGACTATGGTATTGTTGGACAGTCTTCCTGTCACAAGCCCCGGGTCATTCTCATTGACCTCCTCAATCAAGGCATCCATCACCATCCCCTGATACCTTGCCACCTGTTTTCTGGAAGTATCCTGCACTTCTTTTAACAGTCTGTCAAAGCCGGCCTTCACCTGCTCCTCTGGCACCTGATTTTCCATGGAAGCTGCCGGTGTTCCGGTTCTCTTGGAATAAATGAAGGTAAACGCATTGTCAAATTTTACCCTGCGCACCACATCAATGGTTTCCTGCAGGTCCTCCTCCGTCTCCCCGGGAAATCCCACAATAATGTCCGTTGTAAGTGCAATATCCGGAATTTCCCTGCGTATTTTTTCCGCAAGCTCCAAGTATTGCTCCTTGGTATAACGTCTGTTCATCTGTGTCAGAATCTTAGTGGAACCGGACTGTAAGGGCAGATGCAGATGTCTGCATATCTTTTTCGACTCCTTCATCACCTGAATCAGGTCATCGGACAAGTCCTTTGGGTGAGAGGTCATAAAACGAATTCTCTCCAAGCCCTCAATCTTCTCTATCTGACGGAGCAGCTCTGCAAAGGACATGGGCTCCTTCAGGTTTTTACCATAGGAATTCACGTTCTGTCCCAGAAGCATTACTTCCACAACCCCGTCAGCTACCAGCATTTCAATCTCCCGCAGGATATCCCCTGGTTCACGGCTGCGCTCCCTGCCGCGCACATAGGGTACGATACAATAGCTGCAGAAATTATTGCAGCCAAACATGATATTGATACCGGATTTAAAAGGATACTTGCGTTCTACCGGCAGATTCTCAACAATCTTGTCCGTATCCTTCCAGATATCAATCAACATCCCCTTGGATTCAAAGGAACGGCAAAGCAGCTCAGCAAATTTATAAATATTGTGGGTACCAAAAATCAAATCTACGAAGGGATAGCTCTTTTGCAGTTTCTCAATCACCGCCTGCTCCTGCATCATACATCCGCAGAGAGCAATCTTCATATGGGGATTCCGGCGTTTATAGCCGTTGAGTTCCCCCAATCTTCCGTATACACGCTGATTTGCATTATCCCTGACGGTACAGGTATTAAAAATAACGAAATCTGCCTTCTCGCTGTCAATGATTTCATATCCCGCTTCTTTCAGAATTCCTGTCAGCTTCTCCGAATCTCTGGCATTCATCTGGCAGCCGAAGGTCGTGACGCAGCAGGTTGGCGGTCTGCCGTTTTCTTCCTGAAATTTTCCGGTGTACTGCCTGCATTTTGCAATATAATAATACTGTCGCTCCGGCTCCTCTGCCGGCGGTTCCATCAACAAATCTTTTTCATCAAAGCTTACATTTGTGCTCATTTCCACTCTCTCTTCTGATTAATGATTGCCTCCATAACGCACTGCCAGTTTGATCAATAACTCTGTCACTGTCTCCATGGACTGTACGCAGGCATACTCAAAACGACTGTGATAATTGGCGCCTCCGGTACAGAGATTGGGACAGGGAAGTCCCATATAGGAAAGTCTTGCACCGTCAGTGCCGCCTCTGACAGGAGAAATCACCGGTTCCACCCCAAGCTCCCTCAGTGCTTCTGACGCATTCTCCATCAGATGTCCATAGGGCCTTAACACTTCTTTCATGTTGTAGTAGGAATCTTTCATCTCCACCATCACCGTGCCCTGGCCATACTTCTCATTCAGAAAGTCCGCGCATCTTGTAAACAATTCTTTCTTATGCTCAAACAGTGCTCTGTCATGATCTCTGATAATATAGTCTGCTATGGTTTCCTCCACATTTCCTCTGATGCTGTCCAGATGAAAAAAGCCCTCATACCCTTCCGTGTACATAGGGTTCTGGAATACCGGCAGCAGACTCTGAAACTCCTGCGCCACCAGAATGGCATTCACCATCTTGCCCTTTGCACTGCCGGGGTGTACGCTTCTGCCGTGCACTATCAGCTTTGCACCGGCTGCATTGAAGGTCTCATCCTCAAGTTCTCCCAATTCACCGCCATCCACAGTAAAGGCAAAGTCCGCTCCAAACAGAGCAATATCAAAATGATCAGCCCCTTCACCGATTTCCTCATCCGGCGTAAACCCAATGCGAAGTTTGCCGTGTCTGATATCGGGATGGCTCAGCAGCCAATCCGCCATAGCCATAATCTCCGCAATACCTGCCTTGTCGTCTGCCCCCAGAAGCGTAGTTCCGTCAGTGACAATCAGGTCCTTTCCCTTAAGCTTGCGCACCTCAGGAAATTCATCCACACAAAAAACAATATGCTCCTTCTCGTTCAACAGAATGTCATCTCCGTCGTATTTCTCAATGATACGAGGCTTCACCCCGGCTCCCGTCACTGCCGGGGAGGTATCCATATGCGCAATAAATCCAAGCACCGGACCTTCCTCACATCCCTCAGATGCAGGAATAGAGGCATAAACGTAACAATGCTGCCTGTCATAGGTAATTTCTGTGGCCCCCATTTGCTCCAGTTCCTTTACCAGAACTTCTGCCAGTACATGCTGTTTTTCTGTGCTTGGTGTTGTCCCCGTGGTATCATCCGACCCGGTATCTATTTTCACATATCGTAAGAACTTTTCAATGGTTTCCGACATACCCATTCCTCCTGATACTTTCTAAAAACATAACCAATCTATCATACCACGTTCCAGCTGATATCTCAATTATTTTTTATCGTATCCTTCCCCGGAAATCACTATTTATTATACTTTTCCCTAAAATTTCTGTCAAACCTCTCACGCTTGCCGGTCTGTTCATTTTCCCGTTTTTGTATCATATTACAGGCCATGCCTGACAGTGCCAGAACACAAATCAGATTTGGAACTGCCATCAGACCATTACAGATATCCGAAAAATTCCAGACCACCTCCAGAGGGAAAATGCATCCCAGAAAGGTTGCCAGTCCGTAGGCAAAACGATATCTGATATTATATTTCGTGCTACCCTTCATTAAGAATTCAAAGGCCCGTTCCCCCTGATATGCCCAGCCGACTATGGTTGCAAAGGCGAAAAGCACAATACAAATTCCCATGAACTGCGCGCCAAATTTCCCCAATACGGACTGAAACGCTGCCATGGTAAGTGCTGTGCCGGTAAGAGGATTTCCCTTTTCATCCACAGCCCCCAGCACTCCGGAGGCTGCCAGTGCCAGCCCCGTAGCGGTGCAGATGACAAGGGTATCCAGAAACACACCTGTCATGCTGATATAGCCCTGCCGTACAGGATCCTCCGTATCCGCCGCTGCCGCTGTGATTCCCGCTGCTCCAAGCCCTGCTTCATTGGAAAAAATCCCCCTGGATACGCCCCAGCGCAGAGAGTCAAAGGCAGTGACCGTCACCTGCCCGAATAAACCGCCGCTGACTGCCGAGGGGCAGAAAGCCGCTGAAATAATGCCCCCGATTGCCACGGGAATATTTTGCCAATAGAACAGAATGACCGCCACAGTGCCTAGCATATACAGAATTCCCATAAAAGGTACCAGAAACTGCGTTACCTTTCCAATCACGCCGATTCCACCAAGGACCACCAGAATAGTCAGTACAGTAAATACCAGTCCGCACTCTGCCCTGGGGAGACGAAAGGTGACGTACAGGGCATCTGCAATGGAATTTGCCTGTACCATGTTTCCCATGCCAAAGGAAGCAAGCACAGCCAGAAACGAAAAGACAATTGCCAGAAAGTGCCCCATCCTTTTATTCGGAAAGGCATTTTCCATGACATACATAGGCCCGCCTGCCGTCTGACCCGCCTGATTTTTTCCTCTGAATTTCACGGCCAGGCTGCTCTCTGCCAGCTTTGTGGCCATACCGATAATACCGGTCAACACCATCCAGAACAATGCTCCAGGCCCTCCCAGCACCATAGCCGTTGACACACCCACAATGTTTCCCGTACCTATGGTAGCAGCCAGTTCTGTAGTCAAAGAGGAAAAAGAAGATACTCTACCCGACTTTTTTTTCTTATCCCCGGCATTTGCTCTTCTCCCGTTCTTTTTCTCTTTTGCCAACACACCTTCATCCCTGCCAACTGCATATCCCAGTGCTTTTTTGAGTCGCCTTACGGGCAGAAATTTTAACTTTATGCTCAGGTATACTCCGGTTCCCAACAATAGTCCCAGAAGCAGCGGTCCCCACACAAAGCTATCTATTTCCGCAATCCATTGATTCAAAGACACAAAAACACCCCTGTACCTTTTTGATATAATATATAGGTACAGGAGTGCGTATATTCTTCTATTTGGGCGTTAATATACTCTTAACGGTCAGCAAATCAAACAATGCCCAGTGCTTCACCGCCTACCGTTGTCATTCCGTTATTCTTCAGAATATCCTCCATGCGCTGCATGTCAGCCACCCTGAAAATCATATATGCTGAGCCGCCTTTTTGTCCAAAGGCAGAATACATATATTCAATATCCAGCCCTGCCTTTGCCAGAATTTCCAAAACCCTTGCCAATCCGCCCGGCTCATCAGGAACTTCAACCGCCATAACGGGAGTCATGGATACGATAAAGCCATTCTCCAACAATGCCTTCGAAGCCTCCCCCGGATTTGAGGTAATCAGACGCAGAATGCCGTAATCTGCAGCATCCGCAATGTGAAGTGCTCTCAGATCAACCTTGCTCTTTGCCAGGACTTCGGTAATTTCCGAAAGCTGTCCTGCACGGTTCTCCAAAAATACTGAAATCTGTTGAATCGTCATGGTAACATCTCCTTTCATCATAGTGTGAATTGTCGTTAATGATAGTTTTCCTAAACCCGCAAACCCGCGCTTACGCGCTTCACAGCCTGCTTTCGCCTCATCTTGGTTCACTTTCCAAGACTTGCCGGCACGCGCTTTCAGCGCTTTGGTTTGCTCGTTAATGGCGCAGGAAAACCAAATGCCGCCTGCGACGTCGCTTGGTTTTCCTTTGCGCACATTACATTATATCTTGCGTTTGTCGATGACGCGTACTGCTTTGCCCTCGCTTCTGGTGATGGACTTGGGTGCCACCAGACGCACCTTTGCATAGATGCCAAGCATAGACTTCAACGCATCCACAAGCTTCTTTTCCATCTCTGTAATCTCGGCAAGAGAATCCGAGAATCTCTCAGGTGCCATCTCCACCATGATTTCCAGGGTATCGGAATGATTTACTCTGTCAACGATAATCTGATAGTTTGCGGGATAGCCCTGCTCCAGAAGAACCGTCTCAATCTGGGACGGGAATACATTGACACCCTTGACAATCAGCATATCATCGCTTCTTCCCATGGGCTTGCTCATCTTTACATGGGTGCGTCCGCAGGAGCACTGTTTACGGCTCAATACACAGATGTCCTTGGTGCGATAGCGAAGTAACGGGAAGGCTTCCTTGGTGATAGAGGTAAATACCAGCTCACCCTTGCTGCCTTCAGGAAGCACTTCTCCTGTCTCGGGGTCAATAATCTCTGCGATAAAGTGATCCTCATTGATATGCATACCCGTCTGCTCGCAGCACTCAAATGCCACGCCGGGACCGCTGGTTTCGGTGAGGCCATAAATGTCGTACGCCTTGATACCCAGCTTTTTCTGGATATCCTGACGCATCTCTTCACTCCATGCCTCTGCGCCAAAGATACCTGCTTTCAGCTTGATTTTATCCCTCAGTCCTCTCTCCTCAATGCTCTCTCCCAGATACGCTGCATAAGAGGGAGTACAGCAGAGAATGGTAGCTTCCAGATCCACCATGAACTGAAGCTGTCTGTCCGTATTACCGGAAGACATGGGCAGTGTCAGACATCCCACCTTGTGGCTGCCTCCGTTGAGTCCGGGGCCGCCGGTGAAAAGCCCGTAGCCGTAACTGACCTGGCATACATCGTCCTTCGTTCCTCCTGCTGCAACAATTGCCCGGGCGCAGCAATCCTCCCACAAATCAATATCGTGCTGGGTGTAAAAAGCCACCACGCGTCTGCCGGTGGTGCCTGAAGTCGACTGGATGCGCACACAATCACTTAAGGGTCTTGCCTTCAGACCGTAAGGATATGCCTCTCTCAAATCATCCTTGGTGAGGAAAGGCAGTTTATGTAAATCTTCCACACCCCTAATGTCTGCGGGGGTCAGTCCCTTTTCCTCCATTTTTTTGCGATAGTACGGCACATTGTCCCATACATTCTGCACCTGCTTTACAAGGCGCTCATTCTGCCAGGAAAGAATCTGCTCCCGACTGGCAGTCTCGATTTCCGGCTGGTAATACCGCTGTTCCATAAAAAACCTCCTTGTATTTTATTGGCATACGCCAATTATTTACTTCCGTAATTTTATATCCCGGGTTTGGGTTCTGATGTAAATCCGTTCACCGTCATATACGCCACAAAAATCCCTGCATCATCCGTGACATTTATCTGATACAGGCATGTCCTTCTTCCCGCCTTCAGGCAGACAGCCTCGGCATACAGCGTCGTACCCTTGGCGGCAGCAAGAAAATTCATGGATGCATGCTGGGAAACCGTCATTGCCTCACTATAGGCATTGGAGGCCACCGCAAAAGCAAAATCCGCCAAAGTAAAAATTGCACCTCCCATAGGCACTTCGTTTGCATTTAAAAGCTCCGGGCGGAGAGACAGCTTACACAAAGCTCTTCCCGGCTTTGCTTCCACAATTTCCACACCTGTGGTCTCAGTGGCAAACCGGTCCCGCTGAAAACGCTCTTTGATTTCTTTAAGAGTCGGCATTTTAATACTCCTTTCCGAGTACAGATTCCTTACTGATTATACACAAAATGTTTCATACTGACAAGGGAAAGTATCAACAGGATAACTACACCTGCAAAAGAGCACCCTATCCGGGTGCCCTTCTCAAAACTTTCCAATCACTAGTCATTACAGGTTTTGCACATATCAAATCCGGGATTGAAGGCATAGAAGTTTTTACTGTTCAGCTTATCCTGGGTGATACGCAATGCCTCGCCGAACCTCTGGTAATGCACTATCTCCCTGGCTCTCAAAAACTTGATAGGCTCACACACATCAGGGTCCTTAATCAGACGCAGAATGTTGTCATAAGTGCTTCGCGCCTTTTGCTCCGCAGCCATATCCTCATGCAGGTCTGTGATAATATCCCCCTTCACCTGGAATTCGCAGGCATTGAAGGGAATTCCTCCTGCCGTCTGAGGCCACACACCAATGGTATGATCCACATAGTATTGATCGAAGCCACTCTTCTCTATCTCTTCCATGGAGAGGTTTCTGGTGAGCTGATGCACAATGGTTGCCACCATCTCCAGATGCGCCAGCTCCTCGGTACCGATATCCGTCAGAACCCCCGCTACCTCCCTGTAAGGCATGGAATAGCGTTGGGAAAGATATCGCATACTTGCTCCCATCTCTCCGTCGGGTCCGCCATACTGAGAGATAATGACCTGTGCAAGCTTTGCATTTGGCTCCTTAATATTCACGGGAAACTGTAATCTTTTTTCATAATTCCACATCTAGCAGCCCTCTCCTTCCCACGGCATAGGTGCCATTCCCCATTTCCACTCCTTGTTACATTCAGCCATATCCATGGTAAGCGGATAATACTTTTCAGAAAAATCCTTCATCATCTGTTTTCTGATGTGGTTGTAATGATTAAAATACTCCAATGCATTGCAGTCATTCGGATGGGTATCCAGATAAAGTCCCAAATCCACCACCACGAAACTCACCACGCCGATGTCATACAAAAGCTTTTCTTTACCGCCCATTATACGCATCTCCTTCCTGTAAAAGGTTTGTTCAGTTCGGGAAATATTGTACCGTCATGATAGGCTTTATCCAGATTTTCATAAATCTTATCAAATTTCTGCCAGGGTACATAAGCCATGGCAACAGGAAATTTGTCAGTTTTACACTCATAGCTATACTCCTGCATTTTGTCTCCTTTCCGGTTTTGCTTTGCTTTGTAATATTGTATGAGCGTCAGTAAGATTAGTGCATAAAAAGACGCCTTGATGCATATTCAAAAAAATGCTTCAAGGCGTTTATCTCATCATAATTAAGCTTATTGTTTCGTCACAGTTCTCAGCGGGATTCTCCCATAAAGAAAAGTGCAATGGTTCCGGGACCTGCATGAGCTCCTATGGTGGGCCCGATATTATGAATCAGGAAATGCTCCATGCCAAATCTCTGTCTGATCTGTTCCTGTACATACTCTGCATCCTCCAGCGCATCTCCGTGACTGATAAATACATAATCCTCACGGTTTTCCTGCTCCCAGGAGCCCATCTTCTCGCCCATGTAATCAACCAGCGCATTGAGGGCTTTTTTTCTGCCCCTGACCTTGTTCAGCACAATCAGATGTCCCTCATCATCCACATGCAACCTGGGCTTAATGCCAATCATGGTGCCAAGAACAGCCGCTGTTTTGCTGACGCGGCCCCCCCGGTAAAGATGAAACAAATCGTCAACTGTAAACACATGGGTAAAGTTCAGGACATGGTCTTTCAGCCACTTTGCCGTCTCTTCCATGGAAGTACCTGCGTCTCTAAGCCTTATGGCCTTATGTACAAACAAGCCCTCCCCAAGAGAAGCACATAAGCTGTCAATTACGATAATTTTGACCTCCGGGTGCTCTTCCATCACCTCTTCTGCAGCTATGCGGGCACTGTTGCAGGTACCGCTCAGACCTGAAGAAAAGGCAAGATAAAGTATTTCCCTGTTTTCCTGAATGCACTTTTCGAAGAAAACCTTTACCTCCTCAGGATTCGCCTGGGAGGTGGTAGGCATCTTTCCTTCCCGCATCATGTGATAAAACAGCTTCCAGTCCAGCTCATTGTCTTTATTATAAGCAACTCCGTCCACAATATAGCTGAGGGAAATGCAGTCAATATTGTGTTCTTTCAGGTATTCTGCCGGCAAATCAGAGGTATTATCCGTGACAAGCTTAAACATTCTTATTCTCCTTATTGGTTTAATACATGCAACTACATTATATCGTTTTCAAAACTATTTGTCTATACATTTCATAGCAATATATCAAACTATTCTCTTGTTCCGGGAAGTCTCCTTCTAATCAGCCTGTTTTTCAAATTTTTCCAATCGAATGGCACCAGTGGATAAATATAACTGCTCCGGGAAATTGTCCTGTTGCAGCAAACAGCAAGCACTGCAATCACCACTGCCGTAATATAGCCAGCCAATCCAAAAAGCTGTGTCAATATCAGATTTAGGATGCGTAAGAATTTCAGGGCATATCCAAGCTCATAGTTTGACTGGGTATAATTTGCAATAGCCACAAAGGCCATGTACAACATAACCTCACTGCTGAACCATCCGCTGTTTACTGAAAATTCTCCCAGTACCAGAGCTGCCAAGACACTCAAGGGAGTACTTAGCATATTGGGAGTATTGACGGCAGCAAGCTTCAGACCGTCAATTGCAAGCTCCAGCAGCAAAAACTGCCATATCAGAGGGATATTCGGCTCTTCCTTCAACAAAATAAAGGAAAAGCTTTCCGGCACCCACTCTGTACGATTCATCAAAAGAAGAAAGGTGGGCGTCACGAAATAGGTAAACAATGTAATCAGGAACCGTGTCAGGCGCAGATAGGTTCCGGTAATCGGCGGAAAATAGTAATCGTCCGCCTCCTCCACCACATCAAAAATGGTAGTAGGCAGTATCATCGCCGACGGAGAATTATCCACCAGAATCACGATATTTCCTTCAAGTACCTGGGCGGCTGCCGCGTCCGGGCGCTCTGTATATTTGAATTTCGGGAAAGGATTATACCATGGTCTCCTGTACAGACACTCGGCCAGGGACTCCTGGTTCATGGTCAGAGAATCCACGTCAATCCTCTCAATTTTTCTTCGGATTTCCTCCAAAAATCCTGTATCCACCCTATCCTGCATGTAGCATAGAACGATATCCGTCCTGGAGCTTTTTCCGGCATTCATCATCTCCATGCAAAGCTGTGTGCTTCTGATTCTGCGCCGAATCAGTGCCGTGTTGAACACAATCGTCTCCACAAAACCATCCTTCGACCCGCGAAGAACCTTGTCCTTTTCCGGTTCTTCCACACTTCTGGCAGGATAAGTTCTGGAATCAATCAGCAGAGCCTTTTTAAACCCATCTATCAACAGCACAAACATACCGGACAGCAGGGAATCCATCAGTATTTCACAGCTTTCCTCCACATCCACCTCCACATAGGGCGTAAAGCTTTTCGAAATCTCATGCATGTCACCGGGCATTTCCTCAGGAGTCATATCCATGAAATACTGTAGCAGCTTCTGAAGTAATTCGTCCTTACAGAACCCGTCCACCAGGTACATACAAGCTTCTCTTCCACCGATATTTATGACGCGGTAAATCACATCAAAGTTTTTTTTCACACATAACCTTTGATTCAGATAGGCCATATCCTCCTGTAGCTTTCCGGTCAGTATTTTTCTGTCACTATATTCCAACATAACAGGCTCCTTTTTCGGTGTATTTTACGATTGATTCCAGTAAAGTATAACCGAAAAAGGAGCCCTCTATTCCATTCTATTTGGTTGTGCTTCCAATGCCGCCGTTTCTGATTCCTTCTGCATCATCATCTACCGTGATACCATATTCCAGAAAAATACCTTGGGCAAATCCTGTGCCCTGGGAGACATCCACGGTCTTCCCTTCATTGGAATCGTTAGTCATCTTAATAAAGATATGACCTTCATTGTCGGAATTAAAATAATCGCTGTCGATGATTCCCACTGTATTGTTCATCTGCAGTCTGTACTTAAATCCCAGACCGCTTCTGGGATAAAGCTTCAGCACCCAATCCTCATCCATCCTGACGCGGATGCCGGTAGGAATTTTGATGGTTGAGGCCGGGGGCAGAGAAAAGGAAAAGGGGGCAAAAAAGTCATAGCCTGCACTGCCCCTGGTTGCCCGTCTGGGCAGCTGCAGGGATTCATACATATCCCTGATATCATTTTCCGTATACTGTGGAAACTCTTCAGTCATTGCATGAATGAAATTTTCGGGACTTACTTTAAAAAATTGTGCAACACGTTTCATTTATGGTTTTCCTCCCACAAAACATTATCAATCACAACAGCCACAGATATTTTCCGGCTTTCTTGTGATTTCATAACTGTCCGCATAGTTTCCGCAGTGTAATACCGGTATCGTGGGATCTGTCTGTTTTAAGCTTGCCTGGACATCGATTACTCGTTGATTTGCACTCCCCTTCCAAAGAAGCTTTACATCCTTTTCCTCGTCATGAAACTCTCCGTCCACTACCACATCCACATACTTCATCATGGGGTAATACAAAATATTTTCCCAGGAATCCCCTGTATAGAGCCAAATCGTCTTTTGGGGATATTTTGCTTTAATTTCCGCCATCAATTCACGGACTCCAAGTCTGTTTGCAGGATGCAGGGGATCTCCTCCTGAAAAGGTTATCCCCGATATATAACTCTTGTCCAACTGTTCAAACAGTTCTGCCTTGGCAGCATCATCAAAAGGAAGTCCTCCGTCCGGATCCCAGGTGATGGGGTTTTGACAATTTTTACAACAGTGATTGCAGCCGGCCACCCAGAGCACAACCCTCAAGCCGTCTCCGTTGAGCATATCGTCTTTCGTGATATTATGATATCTCATTACATGGATTTCCTTTCTGCAATCTCAGCCATTTTTGCATCATTAAGCCTGGTATCCCCATGTACGCGGGAATAGGATAAATATCCGTTCATACGGTCAATTTTGGTCAGATTCCGGCTGCCGCATTTGGGACAGACATCCATCTCCAGCTCCTGATGCCCACAGTCATCACAATAGGCAAGGGAAAGGTTTACGCCCTCATAAAATCCCATATCCATAGCACGGCGTATCAGTGTCTTGATTGCTTCTGTATTATAATCAATGGGATATTTCACATACTGAATTTTACCGCCGTTACACAGATTCCAGAAGCGCTCTTCCTTATCCTGCTTTTCAATGGGGGTAATGTCCTCGGATACATGGCAGTGGAAGCTGTTGCTGACATATTCTCTGTCGGACACACCCTCCACAATACCATACTTATTGCGGAACTGCTTCACCTGTACACCGCAGAGATTCTCGGCGGGAGTGCCGTAGATTGCATACAGATTGCCATCTTCCTCCTTAAACTCGTTTACCTTATTGTTGATATACTCCATAACCTCCAGTGCAAAGGCTCCGTCTTCCACCAGAGACTTGCCGTTGTAGAGCTCCTGCAGCTCGTTTAAGGCAGTGATTCCAAAGCTTGCGGTAGCCGACTTCAGCAGAGGCTTAATCTTGTCATGAAGGTCCAGATGTCCTCCCAGGAAACCACCCTCACAATATGCCAGAGGATTAGTCGATGCACGCATTTCACCCAGATAAGCATAGGTACGGATATGAAGCTGACGAATCAGATTCAGGTAATAATCCAATACCTCGTAAAAATCTCTGCTCTCCTTTCTTGCTCTGGCAAGAATCATGGGCAGATGCAGTGATACAGCGCCGATATTGAAACGTCCCACAAATACCGGTGTGTCCGCGTCATCTGCAGGATGCATGCCTCCTCTCTCATACCAGGGAGAAAGGAAGGCGCGGCAGCCCATGGGAGAAATAATCTTCCCGTATTGCTTGTAGATGCTTGCTACATACCCTTTACCGGTAAGACTCAGCCAGTCAGGATACATTGTCTTTGCAGAGCATTTCACGCCGGCATCAAATACATCCTCAAGAGGCTTTCCGGGGCCATGCAGGTTCTCGTCATATAAAAATACAATCTTGGGGAAAAGCACCGGCTTCTTGCATTCCTTCTTGCCCTGTCCTCTTCTGCGCACATTCAGCATGGTGATGGTGGCCAGCTTTGCAAATCTTCCGGTACCGGTTCCTGCAGTAACGGTGATAAAGGGATAGTCTCCGCGACTGCTTCCCACGGTGTTGAATTTATACTCCCATCCCTGAAAGCCCTTTTCAAACTCCTTTACCACATCACTGTAGGCCTCTGCCTCTGCGGTATCGTCATCGATTCCCAATCTCTTGTATTTTTCAAGATATCTCTTATAGGATTTCTCAGCATAGGGCTCCAGAATCAAATCCACGCTGGGCACGGTAAATCCACCGTACTGCTGGCTGGCGGCGCTGAGCACAATATCTCCGATAACGTCAAAGGCCACATCCAGGGACTTGGGCTCATTGTACCAGACATTCCCCATTTCAAATCCGCCCTTCAGCACATTTTCCACATCAAATAGGCAACAGTTCATGGTGTCCCTTCTGGCCGACATGTCATGAATATAGATATAACCGTCTCTGCATGCCTGAATCTCCTCCGTTGTCAGGAAGAATTTCTGGTACAGCTCCTTGTTCAGCTGGTTGAAAATCAGGCTTCTCTTGGTGGCAACCAGTGCAGAATCCGTATTGGCATTTTCCTTATCACCGATGTACATAATGGACTGACTCTTCTTGTATACATCGTCCAGCATACGCACAAAATCCTGCTTATAGTTGCGGTAATCCCTGTAGCTCTTGGCAACCAGAGGCTTTACCTCCTCCAGGGCGCTCTCAACAATATTATGCATCACGGGAATGGGAATTTCCTGGGATTCCAGTTCATTTACCTTATCCACTACATATTGACAGATGTGGCGTTCGTCTTCTTCGGTAAACTTTGTCAATGCCCTGTATGCACTTTTCCCCACGGCATTGATTACCTTCTGTACATTGAAAGCCTCTTTGCTTCCATCCTTTTTGATGACAAAAACCTCCTTCAGAGGCTTGTACTCTTCCCCATAATTAATTTCTTCTTTCTTATTGTTGCCTGTTACACTACTCATTGCTTTTTTCCTTTCGTGATGCTCTTGCGAAACACTTACTCTGTAAATGCCATGAAAATTGCATTTTCACGTCTTTACGCCTCCCACAAAATATAGACATGGCACCATCTGCGCCATCTATATATTGTGCCTGATACTTTACAGTATATGTAAGATTCCTGAACTTGTCAACGAAGTATTGCAAAAAAAATATACAAAAAAGACATCCCTGTTTTGAACAATCGGATGTCTTTTATTATGTATCTGCCTGTTTATGGGTATTTTAGTCGTTGTTTGATGTGGTAAAGGGCAATCCGTCCGTCAGTTTCATCGTTGTCACAATATCAGAAAGCCATTGTCTGTAGCTCTCCTTCACAGATACCGGCGCTACGACCACTGCCTCCCTGCCGATGCCTGCCAGCCAGCCAAAAAACTGCCCGCTGACCGCCACCCTGGCTCTGATTCGGAACACCCTTTCCGTCACGGGACGAATATCCGCATCTTTACCAAACCTGTCAAACACAACACCAATCAGTCTGTTGGGGAACTGCAGGGTAACCATTTCCTCCTCCCCGCCGAACATTCCGAAAATCTGATTTGCATAAACAGCAGGATCGATTTTGGAAAACTGCTCCATCCCTTCCCTTTGCTCCTTCAGTATCCTTACCTGACCCATTTTATCCACGCGATAGTGCTTCATGATACCTTCCACACTGTCAAAGGCTGCAAGATAATAATTCTCCTCACGCCAAATCAATGCCCAGGGACTCACTCTGCGCTTTCCTCCCACCCGGGGGACAAGTTCTTTTTTCAGATTCCAGTCTAAATATTGAAATTCTATCTGCCGGTTTTCCTGAATTGCCCGATGAATATTGTCAGTATTGTAATAGATACTTTCATTTTCGGTTTTGATGCGGCCCGCCACATATACCTGACGCTGCAGCTTTCCGGCATCATATTTGCCAGCGAGAAGCTCCAGTTTTTTAATCAGACTTCTTGATTTCCTGGTAGTGATGAAACGTGCTGCCTGTACCGCGTCCACCATCAGCTTCAGCTCTGCCAGTTCAAATTCTCTGCTGGCAAGATAATATCCTCCGCCCAGTCTGCTTTGAACCTGGATAATATCATAACCGAATTCACAGAGCTTCTCCATATCATCATAGATACTCTTTCGCTCAGAATGAATACCGTTTGCCTCAAGATAAGAAATGATTTCCGACGTGGTGACCGGATGGTTTTCGTCTGTTTTTTCTGTAAGGAGCTTAATAATGTAAAGCAGCTTCAGCTTTTGTCCTGCAGACTTAGCCATTTACACAAGACCTCCGTCCGACGTTTCGCTCTCCTGCTTTGCTTTCTTTTTCTTTGCCATGGTGATTCCGAGGAAAACAGCAACCGCTCCCGATGCCACAATAATCAGGAGCAAAAGACCGTATGACAGAAACATTCTTCCGAATTCCACTAAATTTTCCATTTATTTTCACCAACCTTTCAGTTGTTATCTTGTTTCCAAAGCTGATATCCATGACCTCAGTATATCAATGGGAGTATTTCCAGTCAAGCAAAATCCCACTCTCCCGTTTCCAGAAAATGTTCTGCCCGGGCTGATGCCATCTTAATTATTTCATCCTCATATCCAAGAAGCTCCAAAAGCTTAATGGCATTTCTTGTGGATGCCCTTCCCTTCATCAGCCTGTAATTAAAGAATATATCTCCGTCACGAATTTCTTCCTCAAAATGATAGTTGTCAAATTCCCTTTCCAGAAGTCCCGTCAGCTCAATATCATGGGTTGCTGCAAAGCACATAGCGCCCTTATTGTTCAGGGCCTTTAATATTTGAGTGGACGCGGCAATCCTCTCTACCGTATTGGTGCCCCTGAGCACCTCGTCCACAAAGCAAAGCACCCTTTGCTGCTTTGACACTGCATCCAGTATTCTTTTCAGGGCTTTGATTTCCACAATATAGTAGCTCTCCCCGCTCTCAAGATTATCCCGCAAGGCCATGGAGGAATACACATGATAGAAGGGAGCGCGATAACTGTCACCCGTACAGGTATTGACCGACTGGGACAATATGGCATTGACCGCTACGGTCTTTAAAAAAGTAGACTTACCCGACGCATTGGAACCCGTAAGCAAAACTCCGTTCCGTGCAATTATACTGTTTTTCACAGGCATCGAAATCAAGGGATGATAACCTTGGTTAATTTCAATACCGATACCGTCATTCTCATCCGCAAATTCCGGCAGACACCAGCCGTTGTCAAGTGTCTGTCTGAATATCCACACCGCAGTGGCTGTTTCCAGATATCCCACTGTCCCAATGAGGGCATCAATATCCTCCATATGCTCTCTCAGGGTTTTCAGCATACCGGCAAATTTTATCAAATCCACATGGAAAATCATGCGTACATAATCAAGCAGAACACCTAAAATATCTCCTGATGCCAGATTTGAACCGTTACCTGCCGCCATAACCCAGAATGCTCCCCGACACATGGATTGCATTTTCTCACGATGCTCCCTGATGCATTCCAGCTCCTGCCGGCACCCGGGCAGCTTCAGCTTTTCCAATTCTCCGCAGGCCTCCAGAAGCCTCAGAATATAGGCAAAGCTTGTAATATAAGGCTCAATCTCTCCCTTTTCGGAAAAATAAGAGATAATATTGTAAATGATTAATCCGATAATTCCTACAATCCCAAAGGAAAAATTCACCCACAGCATCCCAATCGCCGGAAGGAACAAAAGATCCGGAATCAGGTGCTTTCTGACACTTCTCTCCCCGAGATAATCCAGATTTTCAATATACTCATATAGCGAGTATTTTCCCGTGTACCCAAGCTGATGCAATTTATACTGCAGACGAACCCTCTCATCCGGATTCTGTCCGATACACTCCACCACTTCCTCAAAATGTAAAAGAGATTCACGGTCCTGCTTTAGTGTTCGCAGCATATAATACAGATATTCTTCCCCGGATGCCGACATTGTATAATTCATGCGTTTAAAGATTTCATCCATTCCCAGGTCATTCCAGGTAATATCATCCAATTGTCCGTCTTGTCTGTGACGTTCAAAAAAGCTTCCCATACGCTGGAAACGCTCCGGCGAATACTTCTTTTCAGCAAGCTTATCATATTCGTCATACAGACTTTTGATATATTCCTTCTCTCTTTTCCTCGCACGGTAAGCTTCAAGTCCAATGATAAATACGGCAAAACCGGCCAGTGCGGCCAGCATAATCACAAATTCCATAGCATTTTACTCTCCGGGAATATATTTATGATAAGGAGGCATTCATTCATCAGGCTCCCAGAATACGTCTTGCAATCCCGTCACATTTATTATAGATTTCTTCTGCGCTGTCACCTACATAAAACTCGCCGTTTCGATACAGAATCCTGCCGTTAATTATGGTCATAATGACATTTGAACTGCTTCCTCCGTAAACAAGGTTCTTGGGAATATTATTGACTGGATGCATATTGGGCCGGTTCATGTCTATCATAATGATATCCGCATATTTTCCTCTTGCCAGTATATCGGCAGAATTCAACCGCATGGCCTTTGCCCCGTGAACAGTGGCCATCCGCAGGGCTCTGATGGCATCCAGACTGGAAGCATCCTTTTCCCTTACCTTGCTTAAGGCAGATACCAGATACATTTCCTTAAACATGTCCAGACTGTTATTGCTGGCCGGTCCGTCCGTTCCTATGGCTACGGAAATTCGCTTCTTATCAAACTCAGCTATGGGCGCAATGCCGCTTGCCAGCTTCAGATTGGATGCCGGATTGGTAATCGCAAAAAGTCTGCGTCTCCGAAATACCTCCATATCCTCAGCAGTCATATAGACACAATGATAACAGCCTCCTCCAAAATCAAAAATACCCATGGTATCAAGAAAGACTGCCGGTGTCATTCCGTACCTTCTCTTACAGTCTTCCACTTCCCTCTCCGTCTCTGCCAGATGGGTATAAACGGGCGCTTTATATCGGTGTGCCAATCTTGAAATTTTGTACAACAAGTCCTTATTGCAGGTATACTCCGCATGGAAGCCCATCTGATAACTAATCAGAGGCCCCGTTGAATTCCACTTGATATACTGCTCTTCCATCTCTTCGGGAGAAGAGGTGAAATTGTTTAAGCCACTGGTCAGCACACATCTCATCCCCATGTCCAGACAGGCCCTGGCTGTCACATCGGGTTTAAGGTACATATCAAAAATGGATGTGATGCCGGAAGACAGATATTCCAGAATTGCCAGTCTGGTCAACTCATAGATATCTTCCTCCGACAGTTTTGCTTCCCTGGGAAAGACCATTTCATTCAGCCAGCGATGTAACGGCAGGTCATCTGCATAAGAACGCAGAAAGGTCATTGCCGAATGCGTATGTGCATCCTTAAAACCGGGCATCAACAGATTGTTCTTACAGTCAATCTCCATTTCCCAGTCAGGCTTGACAATGTCCTTATTGTTCCCGTCCTCCTTATTGTCGTTATCCATGATGTAACATATTTTTTCGTTCTTTATCCAAATTTCACCGTGAAAAACCTCTCTGTTTTTCTCCATGGTAAGTATTCTTGCATTGTATAATCTTATATTCAACTGATAGATTCACCTCCGAATACCAAAGGGAGAATCCGGTCAAAACAATATTCCCGGAAATCCTCTTCGCTCTTCGCAATCAAAACCAGGAATTCTCCTGATACAAACTCGCCCAGTACCTGCCTGCAGATACCGCAGGGGTAAGCATATTCCGCCGGAAGCTTTCCCTTCATACTGCCTGTAATTGCAATCGCAGCAAATTCCCTCTCGCCCTCACTGACTGCCTTAAATACCGCTGTTCGTTCCGCACAGTTTGTTGCGCCGTAGGATGCATTTTCCACATTACACCCACGATATATCTTGCCACTTTTTGTAAGCAATGCCGCCCCTACCGTATATCCGGAATATGGTGCATAGGCATTTTCTCTTGCCTTCAGTGCCTCTCTTACGAGAAGCTTTTTTAACTCCTGCTCCATCATAGCTTCATCCTTTTCACGGATTCTGTTATCAGCTTGGCAAAATTCGGGGCAACCCTGTCCGCTGCCTCCTGAACCTCTTCATGGGTCAACGGGTTTGCCGTGATTCCGGCTGCCAGATTACAAATACAGGAAATACCGCAGATTTTCATCCCCATATGTCTTGCTGCTATAGCCTCCACCACGGTACTCATGCCCACGGCATCACCGCCGAGTGTACGCAGCATACGTATCTCCGCCGGAGACTCAAAGGAAGGCCCTGTTACCTGGGCATAGACTCCTTCCTGCAGACTGACACCGTTCTTACTTGCGACACCCTTTATGAGTTCCTGAAGCTCCGGGGCATAAACAGAGGTCATATCCGGAAATCTTACTCCCAGCGCATCCAGATTGGGACCAATCAGGGGATTGGGCGCAAACAGAGAGATATGATCCCTGATAAGCATCAGATCCCCTGCATGAAAGGAGGTATTGATGCCTCCGGCAGCATTGGTCAGGAACAGAATCCCCGCTCCCATCAGCTTCATCAATCTGATTGGAAGTACCACATCACTGATGGGATAGCCCTCGTAAAAATGCACTCTTCCCTTCATACAAACCACAGGAATATCCCCAATATAGCCAAAGATAAATTTACCTGCATGTCCGGGCACGGTGGATATCGGAAAATCTTCAATTTCACCGTAAGGCAATTCATATTCTACCCGGATATTGTCCGCATAGTCTCCAAGTCCGGAGCCGAGTACAATGGCAATCTCCGGAACAAAATCCGTCTTTCTTCTGACACAGTTGTAACAATTCATCAGCTTATCGTAAACAGCATCCATGGATAAAACCTCCTCTATTATAGTAATATTATACAGAAACGGGTATAAAAAAGCAATGAATTTATAACAGCTCCGGGAAACACATACCGTGTTTTCGGAGCTGCCTAAATCTTAAATAATGATACACACCATTCCACCGTTGGAATCGTTCACAATCTTCTGCATAGTATCTTGAAGCTTTAGCTGACTTTCTTCTCCGATGACCGCAACCTTTGCCGTGATACCGTCATTGACCAGCTGTTCTACCGTCTTTCCGAAAATATTGGTATCCCACATTCCTTTTGCGGCATCTGTCTGATTGATATAGGTAATCAGGTCTCTTGCCTGTTCCTCCGTCCCCACAATAGGTGCAATTTCCGTTTCAATATTTGCTCTTATCATATGGATGGAGGGGCTGGAAGCCCTGATTTTGACGCCAAATTTGTTCCCATGCTTAATCAGCTCCGGTTTCTCCAGCTGGATTTCCTCTTTTTCCGGAGTCACTACCCCATACCCCTTGATCCGCACCATGTTTACGGCATCCAGAACCTTTGTATACTCTTTTTTCATGTTTGCAAACTGTTTCAGCTTTTGAATCAACTGATATTCATCCGTAATGCTCTCCCCCACCATCTCCGTCAGCATCTGGTAATAATAAGCTTCTTCCACATCCAGCATAACCCGTACACAGCCGTCAGACAGGCTGACAGAATCCGTCTTACACCGTCTTATATACTCACTTTCCATGCTGATGGGTTTCTCCAGCACATCCCTTATGGTTGTATACTCCTTCATCAGCTCTCTGACCTTCTCCACAAGAGCTGTCTTCATGGCATTATCCCCGGGAAGCATCTCTACCCATTTTGGCATATAAAACTCCATGGAGGAAAGGGGAAATTCATAGAGTACATTTTCCAACAGCATGTTGATATCTTCCTTTTTCAGCTGTTCACAGTTTACAGGAATAGCCGTAACTCCATATTTTTCGTTGATTTCACCAGCGGTATTCTTTGCATCTTCCGAATAAGGCTTCTGGCTGTTGACAAGAACCAGAAAAGGTTTTCCCAGCTTTTTCAGTGCAAGTATGGTTCTCTCCTCTGCCTCCAGATAATTTGCTCTGGGAATTTCTCCGAAGCTTCCGTCCGTAGTTACAACCAGTCCGATGGTGGAATGGTCGTTCATTACCTTATCTGTACCGATTTCGGCTGCCTGGGTAAATGGTATCTCATAATCGAACCATGGGGTCTTTACCATTCTCTCGGCGTCCTCTTCCATATGTCCGGCAGCCCCCTCCACCATATACCCCACACAGTCTATCAGCCGGACAGATACCGTAATATCACCGTTTAAGGTCAGGTCTGCAGCCTCGTTTGGAATGAACTTGGGTTCGGTGGTAGTTATGGTTTTTCCCCCTGCGCTCTGGGGCATTTCATCCTGGGCCCGTTGTCTCGCGTGCTCATCCTCCATATAGGGAAGCACCAGTTCCTCCATAAATCTCTTGATAAATGTGGATTTTCCGGTGCGCACAGGTCCCAGCACACCTATGTATATTTCACCACCGGTACGTTGCTGTATATCCCGATACAAGTCGTAAGTGCTTGATACATGTTCCATACAAAAGCCTCCTGTCATATCCTATCAAAAGATATGCCGGGAGGCTTGAAATCATTCGTCCTTATTTATTTCTTAATGATTTTTTTAAAGCTCTTTTTGCCGCGTCTGATCATAATGCCTTCACCCGAAAAAGCTTCCGGCCCATATGCCGTTTTAATATCCGTGATCTTCTCATTGTTCACGGTAACTCCACCCTGTTCTACGGCGCGTCTTGCCTCGGAACGTGAAGCGGTAAGTCCTGCTTTCACAAGGACACCGAGAATATCAATGGTGCCGTTCACAAAATCTGCATCCTCCAGTTCGCAGGTAGGCATATCCGCGCTATTCTGTACACCGCCGGCAAAGAGAGCCCTGGCACTTTCTCTTGCTTTTTCAGCCTCCTCAGTCCCGTGTACCAGCTGGGTCAGCTCAAAGGCCAAAATTTCCTTCGCCTGGTTCAACTGACTGCCCTCCCATTTCTCCATTTCCTCAATCTGCTCCAGAGGCAGGAAGGTCAGCATGCGCAGGCATTTGATGACATCGGCATCTGCCACATTTCTCCAGTACTGGAAGAACTCATAGGGAGTGGTCTTCTCGGGATCAAGCCAGACTGCCCCTTTTTGGGTCTTTCCCATCTTCTTGCCCTCGGAATTAAGCAACAATGTGATGGTCATGGCATAGGCATCTTTTCCAAGTTTTCTGCGAATCAGCTCTGTACCGCCCAGCATATTACTCCACTGGTCATCTCCGCCAAACTGCATATTGCAGCCGTATTTTTCATAGAGACAAAGGAAATCGTAGCTCTGCATAATCATGTAATTGAATTCCAGGAAGCTTAATCCCTTTTCCATGCGCTGCTTGTAACACTCGGCAGTGAGCATGCGGTTCACCGAAAAATGAGCGCCAATATCCCGTATGAACTCAATGTAGTTCAAGTCTCTCAGCCAGTCGGCATTGTTTACCATCATAGCCTTGCCTTCGCCGAATTCAATAAACCGGCTCATCTGCTTCTTGAAGCATTCACAGTTATGATCGATGGTCTCCTTTGTCATCATGCTTCTCATGTCTGTTCTGCCGGAAGGGTCTCCAATCATTGCGGTGCCCCCTCCAATCAGTGCAATGGGCTTATTGCCTGCCATCTGCAGTCTCTTCATCAGGCACAATGCCATAAAATGTCCCACATGCAGACTGTCCGCAGTAGGATCAAAACCGATGTAAAAAACTGCCTTGCCGTTGTTAATCAGCTCCTTGATTTCTTCCTCATCGGTAAGCTGAGCCAACAGACCTCTTGCTTTCAACTCGTCAAATACTGTCATTTTCTTTTCTCCTCTCTTTCTTAACTTTCTTGGCTTTTTTAATACAGGCAACAAAAAAGCCCACCCTTATATTCAAAAGGGTGAGCTTCCACTCACGTTACCACCTAATGTTCCCGCACAGCTCACACTGCTGCGGCTCAGTAAGTATCTATCAATACTTCCGGCTGATATCGGTGCCTGCCGTCAAAGCCTACTCTGTGTATTCCGAAGGTAAATAACACATTTGGGTTTGCTGCTCCGAGATGTATTCCCGTCCGGCTTAACGCGCCTCTCACCAACCGGCTGCTCTCTGTGAAAAGTAGATGAACGGTACTCCTTCTCTTCCTCGCATTAACTATTTATATTCCGAAATATGATGCAATTATAACCACATAAAAAACCCATGTCAAGATTTTTTTATTCTCAGTCTTGTGAATGTCTTTTTTATTGTCGCTTTTTTGTTTTGCAGCCTTTTTCCTACTTTCTGTTCCGTTATTTCTTGTTGGGTTGTTTTTGTTCCGGGTCCAGAAAACGGTCCAGATTCACCAGACAGCGATACAATATTTCCATTTCCTCATCGCTCAAATCCTTCACAATGGCTTTAATCATATTCTTGTGAAAATCTCTATGATGATAAAATGCTTTTTTCCCTTTTTCCGTCAAGGTGACATATACTACCCGCTTATCCTCCAGGCTTCGCTCACGGACAATGTAGCCCTTTTTCTCCAGCCCGTTCATATTTGTGGTCAGGGTACTGACAGTCACAGACATTTTATGGGCTATGGCAGACATATTCTTTGGTTCCTCCAGCCCGATGGCCTCGATGATGTGCATGTCGTTATTTGTAATATCCCGATATTCCTCCGTAATGACTGCGGCGGCTTCCATGTCCATCACATGATTAAAAACATTCACCAGAAGCTCATTGATTGACCTTTTTGTGGTCTGTGCCATCTTTTTCCTCCCCCCGACATCCTATTCGGCAGTCTGTCATAATAAAACGGTTACCACTTAAGTGCGCAGGCTCCCCAGGTAAGTCCTGCCCCGAATCCCGACAACACAATACACATGCCGGGCTTTAGTTTTCCCTCTCGGTTCAACTCATCCAAGAGAACGGGGATGGCTGCTGAGGACATGTTTCCCACACGGTCCAGGTTCACGGGGAACTTACTGATGTCCTGCTTCAACCGCTTTGAAATTCCCTCAATAATGCGGAAATTTGCCTGATGCAATACAAACAAATCCACATCATCCGCAGTCATGTGCAACTTTTCAAACATTTCTTCTATTCCTGCCGGCACCTGGCGGACAGCAAAGGCAAATACCTCCCTTCCGTCCATTTCCACATAAGGTGCATCCATGGGACAGTTCACATAGGGATTCACAAGGGGACGGCTGTCACATTTCAGCACCTCTCCCTTCTTTCCGTCAGAATGCTGCACAAATCCAAGTATTCCTTCCTTTTCACAGTGCTCCACAACTACTGCACCGGCACCGTCTCCAAAGAGAATGCAGGTTCCCCTGTCGTTCCAGTCCACAATTTTAGAAAGGACCTCCGCTCCCACAATCAACGCATTCTCATAGATTCCGGCCTCAATATAAGCATAAACCGTATGAAGTGCAAAAAGAAAACCGGCACAGGCTGCATTGATATCAAATGCCACCGCGCTCTCCGCTCCGATTCTGCTCTGAACCTGACAGGCCACACAGGGTATCCCGGTTTCGGGCGAACAGGTAGCCACCAGAAGCAAATCCATCTCCGATGCAGTTTTTCCTGCATTCTTAAGCGCCTTTTCACAGGCGGCGGCAGCTAACTCGGCCACGGTCTCCCCCTGTGATACATGTCTGCTTTGAATTCCCGTTCTTTCGCGAATCCACTCGTCGGAGGTATCCACCATCTTTGTCAGTTCTTCATTGGTCACACACTTCCCCGGAAGTGCACTGCCCGTTCCCACTATTCTGATTGACATTAATTAAAACCTCCGAAATCTTTCATATCTTTCCTCCGCAATGGCAGCTCCGTCCATCCCACTGTATCTTAAGAGAAAATCTTTCATCTGTTCCTTCATATACCCGGCAATCGCCTCTGCTGTTTTACTGTCAGCACCGCCAAACTCCGGTATAATTTTTTCTACCACATTTAAATTCTTTAAATCCTGGGCGGTAATCTTCATCACCTCACTGGCTTCCTTCGCCCTGGAGGAGTCCTTCCATAAAATGGAGGCAAAGCCCTCCGGCGAAAGAATGGAGTAGGTTGCATTCTCCATCATCCAGACTTCATTTCCCACTGCAGTGGCAAGGGCGCCACCGCTTCCGCCTTCTCCGATAAAAATACAGAGCACCGGTACCTTCAGCGCAGACATTTCCAAAAGATTTCTTGCAATGGCCTCACCCTGACCTCTTTCCTCTGCTTCAATTCCACAGAATGCACCGGAGGTATTGATGAAACTAATGATAGGTCTGTTGAATTTCTCTGCCTGTTTCATAAGTCGAAGTGCCTTGCGGTAGCCCTCCGGCATGGGCATTCCGAAATTTCTCTCCTGACATTCCCTGATATCCTTGCCCTTATGCTCGGCGATTACCGTTACCGGCTGACCATCCAGGAACGCAATGCCTCCGATGATTGCCGGGTCATCACGAAATGCTCTGTCTCCGTGGGCTTCCACGAAGTAGTCAAAAATATACTCCATGTAATCCGCAGCCTGAGGACGTTCCACCTTACGCACCGCCTTCACCTTTTCCCAGGCATCCTTAGGGCGTACCGTCCAAGCCTGTTCCTTCAGAATCTCATTCAACACAAAATGAAACTCCTTGCCGGGTGTAAAGTTTGCATATTCCTTTTCCTTGCACTGGTGAGCCTTCACCAAAAAATAAATCGTCTTTTTTAAGTTCTCGCGCTTGACAATTCCATCGATAATTCCATGCTCCTGCAAAAATTCTGCAGTCTGGAAGCCTTCAGGAAGCTCCTGTCCAATGGTCTGCTTTATCACTCTCGGTCCGGCAAATCCAATCAGGGCTCCCGGCTCCGCCATAATAACATCGCCAAGCATCGCGTAGCTTGCAGTCACGCCGCCGGTTGTAGGGTCTGTCAGAATGGTACAATACAAAAGCCCAGCTTCTCCCAGCTGCTTGATTGCCGCAGAAGTTTTTGCCATCTGCATGAGAGAAATAATACCCTCCTGCATTCTGGCACCACCGGAACAGCAGAACAAAAATACCGGAAGTCTCTCCTCGATGGCACGCTCGATGGCAGCGGTAATCTTTTCCCCTACGGTATGTCCCATGCTGGCCATTAGGAATCTGGAATCGCAGATTCCCAGCATGATATCTTCCCCAAAAACCTTACACTTTCCAACCGTTACCGCTTCATCCAGTCCGGTCTTTTCTCTTGCTTCCTTCAGCTTTTCCTCATATCCCTCATAGGACAGCGGATTCTGCACAGGCATATCCGTAAACCAGGGCTCAAAAGTACGGGGGTCTGCTACCATACGGATTCGATTAGGCACCTTTACTCTAAAATAGCCGCCACATTCATAACAGATATATTTGCGTTTCACAACTCTGTCACGGTCCACACTTTTACCGCATTTCGGGCAGCGGATCAGGTGTATCTCCTTCACCTCAGCCTGCTCGACTGCCCCCGGCTCCGTTTCAGCCTTCACGCTGTCCTCAGTCTGAGTTTCTTCATTGCTTTTATCAGCCGAAGTCTGAATATAATTTGTCCTATTGAGAAGTCTTAGCTTTTTTGAAAAAAACTCTGCACGTTTCTGCTTCAGATTCATGTTCATTTGTCTGCCTCCTTAACCGATGGCAAAGGTAAGCTCTGCCTGTGCTGCCACCTTGCCGCCAACCCTGGCAACAGCCTTGCCGATTCCGATAGGTCCTTTCACCTTAATTATCTCCATTTCAAGAGTGAGCACATCCCCCGGAATCACCTTCTGCTTGAATCGTGCCTTGTCAATTCCGGCAAAGTATGCGGTGCGTCCTTTCCAATCAGGCTGGGAAAGAATTGCCACAGCACCCACCTGTGCCAGTGCTTCCATAATCAGCACTCCCGGCATCACAGGATTCCCGGGAAAATGTCCCTGGAAATAAGGCTCATTCATGCTGACACACTTTGTCCCCACTGCCCGGACTCCGGGCTCCAGCTCCTCTATGGTATCAATCAGCAAAAAAGGAGCTCTGTGAGGAAGAATTTCCATGATTTCTTTTGCGGTATACAGCGACATATTCTTTCACCTCAATCTTTATATTTTCCGATTAAAATGCTGGCATTGTGCCCGCCAAAGCCAAGGGAATTGCTGAGAGCATAGGGTACCTCGCCGGTATAACTCTGACGGCAGTAATCAAGGTCCAGCTCTTCCTCGGTCTCCTTAAGACCTACCGTCCGATGTAAAAATCCCTCCTGCACTTCCTTGACACAGGTGATAAATTCCACTGCACCGGCAGCGCCCAGCAGATGGCCAATCATGGATTTTGTAGAATTAATTTTTATATTTTTTGCATGCTCACCAAAGGCAAGCTTAATTGCTCTTGTCTCAAAAAGGTCATTATGATGGGTGGAGGTACCATGAGCATTGATATAGGTCAGTTCTTCGTAAGCCACGCCACCGTCAGCCAAAGCATTTGTCATAGCCTTTGCAGCCCCTGCACCGTCCTCGGCAGGAGAAGTGATGTGGTAAGCATCGGAAGAACAGCCGTAGCCCAGAACCTCCGCATAGATGTGTGCGCCTCTTTTTCTGGCGTGCTCCAGTTCCTCCAGAACTACCACACCTGCGCCCTCACCCATGACAAAGCCGTTTCTCTCCTTGTCAAAGGGAATGGAACATCTCTCGGGATCCTGGCTGTCAGAAAGAGCAGTCAAAGCTGTGAATCCTGCAATTCCCACAGGGGTTACGGCACCCTCCGTACCGCCTGCAAGCATCACATCCGCATCACCATACTGAATGGTACGGAAGGCCTCACCGATGGAGTTTGTACCGGTAGCGCAGGCAGTTACCACGTTCAGGCTCTTTCCCTTCAGTCCATACATGATACTGACATTTCCGGCAGCCATATTGGAAATCATAAGAGGCACAAAAAGAGGGCCCACCCTGGAAGGACCTTTGTCCAGCAGCCTGCTGTGCTCTCTCTCAATTGCCTGCAGACTTCCGATGCCGCTGCCGATGGCACAGCCAACACGCCATGCATCCTCCTTCTCCATGTCAAGGCCTGCATCCCGCATCGCTTCGCCGGAGGCAGCCACTGCGAACTGACAAAACAGCTCCATACGTCTTGCAGACTTTTTGTCCATGTATTCCTCTGGATTAAAATTCTTGACCTCCGCTGCCAGCTTGCATTTGTATTCGGAGGCATCAAATCTTGTGATAGGTGCAAAACCAATCTTCTCCTGCTTCACTCCGTTCCAGAACTCTTCGATATTATTGCCGATAGGCGTCACCGCTCCCATGCCCGTAACAACTACTCGTCTCATATTACCTCTCATTCCGCCGCATTCCTACGGCTCCAAAAACTAACCTGCTTGCAAACTTTTATCTTCTTTGCTGCATATTGACATCATTTTTTATGTAACTTTCCTCCGGATTACATCGCCATGCCGCCATCCACACAAATCACCTGTCCGGTGATATAGTCCGACATGCTTCCGGCAAGAAAAGCTACCATCTTTGCAATATCCTCGGGGACACCCATTCTACCCATAGGTATTTTCTCAAGAACTCCCTCCCTGGTCTTCTCAGCCATAGCCCGCGTCATTTCTGTATCCACAAACCCGGGAGCTACTGCGTTGACGCAGATTCCTCTGCTTGCAAGTTCCCGTGCCACGCTCTTTGTCAGACCGATGATACCTGCCTTCGATGCGGAATAATTTGCCTGTCCTGCATTTCCCATCACTCCGGATACCGAAGTAATATTAATAATCTTGCCGCTTCGCTGTTTCAGAAACTGTCTCGACAGATGACGTATGGTATTGAAGGCACCCTTGAGGTTAGTGTCCAACACTGCGTCATACTCCTCCTCTGACATGCGCATCAGAAGATTATCTCTGGTGATTCCGGCATTGTTCACAAGAATATCCACACGACCGTAATTCTTTACAGCCTCCTCCACCATCACTGCACAAGCCCCGTAATCTGATACATTACAGCAGACAGCCTCAGCAGCTCCGCCATTCTCCCGGATAAGGTTTACCGTCTCTTCTGCTTTTTCCCTGGAGCCGTTATAGTTCACCAGTACCATGGCTCCCCTTGCGGCAAGCTCTACCGCAACAGCTCTGCCGATTCCCCGGCTGGCACCTGTTACCAGGGCAACTTTGCCGTTTAATTCCTGTTTTTTCTCTTCCATCTATTGTTCCGCCATTTCTGCCAAAAGCTTCTCTAAATCCTCCAGCTTTTCCACATTCTTCACTGTGACATCACGGTTAATCTTTCTCAAAAAACCGGTTAAGGTTTTCCCTGGACCAATCTCGATAAAGGTATCTGTACCGTCCGCAATCATTTTTTCCACGGATTCTCTCCATCTCACAGTACCGGATACCTGTTTTGCCAGAAGCTCCTTGATTGATTCACTATCGGTTACCGCAGCAGCCTCTACATTGCAGTAATAGGGAATCTTGGGGGTATGAACAGCAACGCCCTTTAATTCTTCCGCAAGCTTTTCTCCTGCTCCCTCCAACAGCTTCGAATGGAAGGGACCGCTTACCTTCAAAGGCACACATCGCTTTGCCCCTTTTTCCTGCAGACTTGCAGCCGCAGCCTGTACTGCCTTTTCTTCTCCGGTGATTACAATCTGACCGGGACAATTATCGTTTGCAATGGAGACAACCCCTTCCGTCTCCTCACAAACCTGTTTGATGGTCTCTGCATCCAGCCCCAGCACGGCAGTCATGGCACCGCCTACGGGATATGCCTCCTGCATAAAGATTCCGCGGCTGCGGATTAAGCGGAACAAATCCTTCAGTTCCATGGCGCCGCAGGCTGCCAATGCGCCGTACTCTCCAAGGCTTAAGCCTGCACAGCACTGGGCCTTTACTCCTTTTTCTTCAATTACTTTCAGAATAGCAACCTCTGTGGTCAGCATAGCTATCTGCGTAAATTCCGTGATATTTAACTGCTCATTCTCGGTAAAGCAGAGGTCAGCTATGTTCAAGCCCGTAGCCTCCTCTGCCAGCTCATAAACTTTTCTTGCAGTTTCATAGGTATCGTAAAAATCCTTGCCCATACCACAATACTGGGCTCCCTGTCCGGGGAAAATAAAAGCTGTCCTGCTCATTCCCATTCTCCCTTTTCTTTGATATCTTTCAAATATTTGCTGCGTTTTTTAAAAGTTTCTCCGCCTGATCCATGATTTCCTCAATCATTTCACGGCAGGTCAGCTCTCTGTTAACAAGTCCTGCAATCTGACCGGCCATAACCGTACCGTTTACCACATCACCCTCAACAACAGCCTTTCTCAGTGCTCCCAGGCCAAGCTTTTCCAACTCCTCAAAGCTTGCACCCTCTTTTTCCATCCTCAGGTATTCCTTAGTCATTTTGTTGCGCAGGGAACGAACCGGATGACCGGTACTCATGCCGGTTACCTCAGAATCAATATCCTTTGCTTTCAGCAGCTTATCCTTATAATTCTGGTGAACCTGTGCCTCCTTCGCAACGACAAACCGGGTACCCATCTGGACACCTTCTGCTCCCAGCATCAGCGCTGCTGCAAGTCCTCTGCCGTCAGCGATACCGCCGGCTGCAATGACAGGAATGGACACCGCATCTACCACCTGGGGCACCAGCGCCATAGTTGTCAGGGAACCGATATGCCCGCCGCTCTCCATACCTTCTGCCACCACGGCATCCGCTCCTGCACGCTCCATCATACGAGCCATGGCAGAGCTGGCCACCACCGGAATCACCTTGATTCCGGCCTCTTTCCATGCTGCCATATATTTTCCCGGATTTCCCGCACCTGTGGTAACCACTTTAATTCCTTCTTCAATGACGACCCTGGCAATTTCGTCTGCCTCGGGATTCATCAGCATAATATTGACACCAAAGGGCTTATCCGTCATCTTTTTCCCCGCACGAATTTCCTCCCGTACAAAGGAAGCAGGTGCACCACCTGCACCGATGAGGCCCATTCCCCCGGCTTCAGACACGGAAGCTGCAAGGGTATGTTCTGCCACCCAGGCCATACCGCCCTGTATGATGGGATATCGGATTCCCAAAAGCTCTGTCAATCTTGTATTCATTCTTCCACGCCCTTGTCATTCAGGTATTTCATTACATCACCTACAGTTACAAGCTTTTCCAAATCCTCCGAAGGGATTTCGATACCGAATTCATCTTCCAGAGCCATAACAAGCTCAAACAGATCCAGGGAATCTGCATTCAAATCATCCTTGAAGCTGGTCTCCTCTGTAATACTTACTCCGTCCGCATTCAGCTTTTCCTCGATTAATGACTTTACCTTTTCTAACATGTTCTTTCTCCTTTTTCTTGATATTTCTTTTGGTGGTTTTCTATACTACATGGAATAGTTTGATTGTCTATTTCTTTGAGTATCAAATATTTAGAGTTTCAAACTATTTCTGTAAAAATATACTAAATAATCCGTTTGTTGTCACTAGGAAAAAAGTACTACCTATTAACTATCAGCTTCGTCATAGCCTGGTTCAGGCCGTCTACTGTCAGCTTGTACATGGGAAAAAGCTCCTTAATGGCAGTTTCCGCCTCTCTCCATGGAGCACGTCCCGAAGCCATCTTTGGATTCAGCCATACAACCTTTTTGTATTTTTTCTTTATCAACTTCAGCCACTCCCAGCCTGACAAACCACCGTTGGGGCCGCGATAGTTGCCAGTGTCGGAGTACAACTCTTCCGGTGCCATGGCTGCATCGCCCACAATAATCACTTTATAATCGCTGTCCACATTGCGGAACATCCATTCCGTATCAACCCAGTCTCCGTTTTCACATTCCGGTGTCTTGTAGAGCTTACTGTAGATGCAGTTGTGAAAATAATAGGTTTTCACATCCTTATAGTGATTTGACTTATGGACTGCCTGGAATAGGTCATTCAGCAGACTGCTGAAGGGAATCATGGTCCCTCCCGAATCCATGAGTAAGAGCAGCTTCACAGCATTTTTTCTGGGCTTCTGCATCACGATCTGCAGACACCCGCCATGATTACAGGTCTTGTTGACGGTTCCGTCAATATCCAGCTCTGTCTCCGGAATGTCAAGCCTCGAAGAAAACTGTCTCAACTTTCTGAACGCCAGCTGGAACTGTCTGTTGTCCAGTACTCTGTCATCTCTGAAATCCCGGTACTTTCTCGCACCAACCACAGAAAAGGCTGACTGGTAACCGGTCTGACCGCCTACACGCACACCACCCACGTTGCCGCCCATATTACCAAAGGAGGTTTTCCCCATGGTGCCAATCCAGAAGCTGCCGCCGTTGTGCTCTTCGTTCTGGTCCTTCAGGCGCTGCTTAAAGGTTTCTTTCACCTGCTCTTTGTCCACCTGGATGTCTTCCATCTGGTTTAAATGAGCCCTAGCTTCCTCATGGGCCAGCTCCAGCATGTCTGATTTGTCCAGCCAGCGGAGCATCTCCTTTCCCACCTCAGTCTCCTTTTGGGCAGGCTTGAAGCATTCTTCGAAAGCCATATCAAATTTGTCAAAATCTGTCTCACTTTTGACGAGAATCATCCGTGCCACATGGTAAAAATTTGTCAGAGAACTGTCACAGAGTCCCTTGTCCAATGCCTCCTGTAACGTCAGGAATTCCCCAAGTGTCACATGTAATCCCTTTTCCCTAAGTGTATAAAAAAACCTGGTGAACATACCGCCGCCTCCATGAATAACTTCCTGCACCTTCACGAAACAGGTCATCCGTCTGCCGGTTCCTGTCATTTATATTGTTTCATGTCGTACCAGCTCCAGATCCTCGTCCTTCTTCACCACAACACCGATAAAGGGTAGCTCGCCTTTGATTTTATCTGCAGAAATTCCGCCGATTTGCAGTGCATTCACCCAATCAATCAATTCAGAGGTGCTGGGTTTCTTTCTGATATCACGTATTTCGCGAATACGATAAAACACCTCCATGGCATTTTTCAGAAGATTCTGCTCCACATCAGGATAATGAACCCTGACAATTTCCTCCATCAGTTCCTCGTTCGGAAAATCAATATAGTGGAAAATACATCGTCTCAAAAAGGCATCCGGCAATTCCTTTTCCGCATTAGAAGTGATGATGACAATAGGACGATTCTTTGCCTTCACGGTGCGCTTTGTCTCATTAATGTAGAACTCCATCTGATCCAGCTCCCAGAGAAGGTCATTGGGAAATTCCAGGTCTGCCTTATCAATTTCATCAATCAAAAGCACTACCTGCTCTTCACTGTCAAAAGCCTCCCCAAGCTTTCCCAGCTTGATATATCTTGCAATATCATTCACACCCTCTTCTCCGAACTGACCGTCATATAATCTCTGGATGGTATCATATACATAGAGGCCTTCCTGTGCCTTTGTGGTAGACTTGATATTCCAGATAATCAACCTTTTTCCAAGAGCCTCCGCCACTGCCTCCGCCAGCATGGTCTTGCCGGTACCCGGCTCTCCCTTGATCAAAAGAGGTTTTTTCAACGCAATGGCAATGTTTACACTTGCCATCAATTCGCTGCTTGCCACATATTCCCGGGTTCCCTGAAAATTCTGATCTTCCATTCTGTTATCCTTCCTTTACTCATAATACATACATCGTCCTGTAATTTCCTTGTATGATTCCGCAATATGATCCAAAGTTACACACCAATAATGCTTTTTATTGTTTACTGTAGTAATGCAGACCGCCATGCCCATGAGATTTCCGTGTCCATCTACCACTGCGGACCCGGACATTCCGTGAATCAGTTCAAAGCTGACCTCCGAAAATGTACCATAGCTTTCAAACTGAAACGGTTTCTTCTCCTTGTACAGCATGACTCCCGACCTTTCCTTCCAGATGCCGCCCGACTCATCCACACATCTGAGTCCCACATCAATACTTGGTTCATTTGACATCTCAAGCCAGCCATTCATATTCACGTGTACGGTTTTCAGTTCCTGACATAACCCATCGTAAATTTCCTTTCTCTCCACCGACACCAACGCTACGTCATTCTCACCTGCGTTCCGTCCTGTCTTGCCCAGAACAGTTCCCTTTGCCCTGGTTCCGTCATAAAAGTAGACATCCATAAAGGAATAATCATTTACCACATGACGATTTGTGCATATCACAATCTCATCCTCCGTCATTTCCAGCACAAATCCGCTTCCAATCGTATATCCGTTGCCAATCTCCTTTTTCAGTCGTACAAATGACGGATTCAGCTTTTCCAAAACTCCCTCAATGTCATCCTCCTCATATACCCCTGCATCATAGAGATTGTAGGCTCCGATGATTCTCTGATCAAATCTGTTAATCTGGTGACTGTTGATCAGCTTCTGAAGATTGTCCTTGCTGCACACATTCACCTGCATCTCTGTTCTGGACGTCAGGCCATAACTGTCTGTCACGGAATAGGCAACCGTTCCGATGCCCTCCTCCGTAAGGTTCAGACCGGACAAATCTGCCTCAATATGCTCCGTAACTTCACCGTCTACGTCATCATATGCCGTGATATCCTCCAAAAAATCCGGATTGGAGTCCACAGCAACATAATACTCCGGGAATTCACCAAATACAGGTGCAGTATCTACGATAACCTTCCTGCTCTTTTCTCTTGTATTTCCGTAGGCATCCACCGCTTTTACGGTAAGTGTATGTTCGCCACAGCTGTCAAGGGTAATCTCTCTGGAAAAGTTTTCTCCGTCCTCCGACACATAAAGCTTCACCTTACCGCTTAAGTCTTTTGCTTTTGAAACCAGCATATCCGCGTCGCAGACAGAATCCCTGGCAAGATAAATCGCATCATCTTTCAATTTCAGTGTAGGCGGTGTAGTATCCTGAACAACAATATTACAGGTGAGATTCTGCCACCCATGATGCAGGGTAACCTCATAAACTCCCTCCCTGCTACAGTCGACAGCACTAAAATCAGCCTCTGTTCCGTTAACCGCCCATGCTGTACCGGAGACATAGAAGGATGGCTCCTCATTCAATTCATCTCCCAGTTCAACGATATACTCCCCGGAAATCAATTCTATTCTGTATGTAAAATAAAAAGCTGTGGTCAGACCCGTCAAAAACAAAACCAGACCCATCACGATTGCCGCCATTTTCTTTTTACTCATGTACTTATCCCTTCAATAAAGCGATTACTTTTGCTATGGTTTCAACTGCTTTGCTTACCCTCCGGCCTTGCAATTCAAAACAGGACGTGATAAAATAGCCACAGCAACAAAATGCATGGCATTTTGCTCACAGACATTGAACAGTTACAAATTATGATACAATAAATCCTTGTTTGTTTCAATGAAAAAATTACCGAACGTTGTATACTCAGATGAAGGAGACATGACTTATGATTCAAAATGTTCTTACACAAAAAAATTCACTATCCTTCGAGGTTTTTCCTCCCAAAAAAGATGGTGAGTTTGAAACTGCTTTTGAAATACTGAAATCTCTCAGCACCCTTTCTCCCGACTATATCAGTGTCACCTACGGCGCCGGTGGCAGCCGTTTCGGCAAAACAGTTGAGATTGCCTCCTACATACAGAACGAGCTTGGTATAGATGCCATGGCACACATGACCTGTGTGGGCAATAAAAAGGAACAGCTTCTGGAGGTCTATGAAGCTCTGAAGGCCAACCATGTGAACCATGTTCTCGCACTGCGCGGTGACCGCCCCAGAGACATGTCCGATGAACAATTTGATTCCAGAGATTTTGCCCATGCCAGTGACATGATGGAGTTTCTTGGAAATCATACAGATCTTCACATGGCCGCCGCATGCTATCCCGAAAAACATTATGAGGCCTTCAGCATGGAATCTGACCTGAATAATTTAAGGCGAAAACAGGAGGCAGGTGCGGAATTCTTTATCAGTCAGCTCTTTTTTGACAACGATTATTTTTACAGCTTTCTGGAAAAGACTTCCAGAAAAGGAATCACTGTTCCCATTTGCGCCGGTATCATGCCCATCACCTCCGCAAAGCAAATTGGAACCACCATCACTCTGGCAGGCTCCAGCATTCCTAAGGCACTGGCCGACATCATAGCCGCCTACGGTGATAATCCCGAGGACATGCGCAAGGCAGGCATCGACTATGCCATTCGACAGATTAGGGACCTTCAGGAAAACGATGTGAACCACATTCACATTTACACAATGAATAAACCAGATTTCGCAGCGGAAATTGTAAAGGGAATCCACAGATAAACGATAATTTTTTTCACAAGAAATGTTTTGGCCGGCCTTCTTCAGGCCGGCACTTTTATTCCTCCGGCCAGGGAAAGGCAGGTACCTCTACCTTCTTGTCCCGGAGCATCAGTTCCTTCACTGCCTGGTCTGCACTCTTTCCCTCAAACAGTATGGCGTTTACCTGTTCAATGATGGGAAGCTGAACCTGATGCTTCTTTGCCAGTTCCATGGCAGCCTTGGCGGAGTAAACACCCTCTACCACCATCTGCACTTCATCCATGGCTTCCTGATAGGTCTTTCCCTGACCAATCAGAATACCAGCCCTGCGATTTCTGGAATGCATGCTGGCACAGGTCACAATCAGATCACCGGTGCCTGACAGACCACAGAAGGTCTCAAACCTTCCCCCCATGGCCGTGCCAAGTCTGGCAATCTCCGTAATTCCTCTTGTAATCAGGGCTGCCTTGGCATTATCTCCGTAACCGAGTCCGTCAGCAATTCCGGCTGCCAGCGCCACCACATTCTTCAGGGAGCCCCCCAGCTCCATTCCCAGGATATCAGGACTGATGTATACGCGGAACACTTCATTCATAAAAAGATTCTGCAGATATTCTGCAGTTTTTTTGGTCTTGGCACCTACCACGATTGTGGTGGGAAGTCCTCTTCCCACTTCTTCCGCGTGGGAGGGACCGGACATGACAGCCACATCCGCCTGAGGAATCTCCTGTTCGATAATCTCAGACAAGGTCATCAGCGTATGCTCCTCGATGCCCTTTGCCACATTGAGTATCTTTTGTCCCGGAGTAATCAATCTGCTGAATTGTTTAGCCGTTTTTCTGGTAAAGGAACTGGCCACTGCCATGACAAGCAGATCTCTGTCCTCCGCAGCCACTCTTTCATCTGTGGTAAACTCGGTAGCATCAGAAAGAATGATGCCGGGAAGCATCTTATGCTCATGCTTTGTGCGAAGCATCTCTATCTCCGCTTCCAAAGCTGACCACACACATACCTCATGTCCGTTCTTCTGTAACAGAACCGCCAGTGCAATTCCCCAGCTTCCTCCCCCAAGTATTGTGACTCTTGCCATATCCGATTACCTCTCCGACTTAAACTGCCGTCCCTTTCCTGATAAAAATGTAATTTCCGGTTAGTTTTCCTTCTTAACCTCTTCCCTGCCCGGCTCTTCCACCCTATTCTTCTTAGACAGATAAGTCTTTCTTTCTGTGCCGTGCAACAGACGCTTTATGTTTTCCCTGTGCTTCCAATATGCCATAATGAGAAGACAGCCAAACAGTATGTACATTTCCACAAGCTGCCCCTGGGTCATTTCTTCAAAAAAACCATTCTGCCCCAGAATCACCAGTTGAATCATCAGACCTGCGTATACCAGCAGAGAACCGAGTGAAACGTAATGTGTAATGAAAAAGGGACCAAAAAAAAGCACCAGTCCTGTGATGATAAAATAGGGATGGAAGGATAAAACCATTCCTGCTGTCGCCGCAATTCCCTTTCCTCCCTTAAATCCCATATAGAAGGGATAATTGTGTCCCAGAATGGCACCTGCCCCCGTATACAGACAGAGCAGATAAATAATCTCATGGTACGAATTTCCGAAGAGAAGTCTTGTGAGCCAGACTGCCGCCATACACTTCAGGCAATCTCCCGCAAATACGATAAGTCCCGCCTTGGTTCCCAATACCCGCAGGGTGTTGGTGGTTCCGGCGTTTCCACTGCCGTACTGTCTGATGTCAATACCATGTGCTTTCCCGTAAAAATATGCAGTCTGAAACAGACCGAAGATGTAACCGATCAACAGACAAATAATCCTAACCATTTTAACCTATTGCTCCTTTTCATTTCTTTCTCTGATAATGAATCTCAGCGGTGTTCCCCGGAAACCGAAGGTATCCCGTATCTGATTCTCAATATATCTGGTATACGAAAAATGCATCAATTCCTTATCATTCACAAAGATAACAAAGGTAGGCGGTTTAACCGACACCTGGGTGATATAATACAGGCGCAGTCTCTTTCCCTTATCTGTGGGAGGTTGCTGCAGCGCAACCGCTTCCGCCATAATCTCATTCAACACACCCGTGGCTACGCGCATGGCATGGTTTTCGCTGACCATGTCAATGGTCTCAAAGAGCTTATTCAGCCTCTGTCCCGTCAGGGCAGAAACAAACAATATCTCGGCATAGGGCATATAGGAAAGCACATTTCGCACCTTCTCGGTGAAACGATAGATGGTCTTATCATCCTTCTCCACCGCATCCCATTTGTTCACGGCGATGATGACCGCTTTTCCCCTTTCATGGGCAATTCCTGCAATCTTGGCATCCTGCTCCGTGACCCCCTCTGCGGCATCAATGACAAGGACGACAATATCAGCCCTCTCCACTGCACTGACCGTACGCACGATCATATATTTCTCCAGGTCCTCCTTAATCTTGTTCTTGCGTCTGAGGCCTGCAGTATCAATAAACACATATTCTTTGCCGTTTCTCTTGATCTCGGTATCCACGGCATCTCTTGTGGTTCCTGCAATGTCGGACACAATCAGACGGTTCTCTCCGAGAAGCTTATTAATCAGCGAGGATTTGCCCACATTCGGTTTGCCCACGATGGCAATTCTGGGGCGGTCATCCTCCGCCTCCCCTGCCGTTTCCTCTGGGAAATAAGAAGCTACGGCTTCCAGCATATCACCGATTCCCAGCCGGTTGACTGCTGATATGGGATGGGGATCACCGATTCCCAGATTATAGAATTCATAGGTGTCCGCCAGAAACTTGTCAAAATTATCCACTTTATTGACCACAAGTACAACCGGCTTGTGACAGCGTCTCAGCATGTCCGCCACCTTGGCGTCGGCATCCACAAGTCCCTGCTTTACATCCACCAGAAAAATAATCACATCTGCAGTTTCCATGGCAATCTCTGCCTGGGCTCTCATCTGGGAAAGGATGACATCCTTACTGTCAGGCTCGATTCCCCCGGTGTCAATCAGTGTAAAATTTCTGTCCAGCCAGCTCACATCCGCATAAATACGATCTCTGGTTATCCCCGGAGTATCCTTAACAATTGATATATTTTGTCCCGCCAATGCGTTGAACAGCGTGGATTTGCCCACATTGGGTCTTCCCACCACTGCCACAATGGGTTTTCTTCCCTTCATGTCTTCTTCCTCTTTCTAAATACATGTCATGTTACTGACAAAATCATTTCCACAAAATCGCGTCCGCTTGATTTTACAATATTAACAGGCACTTGTAAAGCCTTTTCCAGTTCTCCCAGATGCATGTCATCCAGAAAAACATCCTCACCGCTTCGAAGTATATTCTCCGGCAAAAGCAATCTGCTTCCCAATACCTGTCCGCTCAGCTGTTCTCTCAAATCCCGGCCTGTCAGCAGTCCTGAAACGGTTATCCTCTCCCCGAAAAAATGATTTGTTATGGGATAAACATGAATCTTCAGTCCGGGATAGGCTTCCGTGATTTTTTCTGTCATCTGCCTGATGGTGGGATATGCCAGAAGTCCCGTGGCCAGGGAAATCTCTCCTTTTATTCCCGAAGAGGAAGCTGCATCTCTTTGTCTTCTTTCCTCTAAGGCCTCCTCAAACTCATTTTGAAGGAGTCTGAGCATACCTACACCGTTTTCCAACTGGAGATATCCGTCATAGCGTTCCTCCTCCGGCAGTTCCAACCCTGCCAGAAGATACCACTCATCGCTGGCATGAATAAAATGAGTCCCGTATTTTTCAAAACATTCCTTCTGATACTTTTCTATGGTGCCGATGACCCGGATTGCATCTTCTTTTTCAAAGGGTTCCAGAGGATAAAGCCCTTCCCGGAACCGGGTCAGTCCCACCGGTACAACTGATACACTCTCAAGATTTGGAAGATATTTCATCATCTCGCGTATACTGAAATCCAGCTCTTCTCCGTCATTTAAGCCCTTGCACAGTACAATCTGACCATTCATCCGGATACCTGCTTCCTTCAGCACATCCACTTTTTTCAGTGCCTCTCCTGCAAACCGGTTATTCAGCATCCTGCATCTCAATTCCGGATTCATGGTATGAAAGGAAATATTAATCGGTGAAAGATGATATTTGCAGATTCTCTGAATGTCATGTTCCGACATGTTGGTCAGGGTCACATAATTTCCCTGGAGAAACGAAAGTCTGGAATCATCGTCTTTAAAATACAGGGTTTCCCTCATACCGGGCGGCATCTGGTCGATAAAACAAAATACACATTTATTGCAGCAATGTCTGTACTCGTCCATCAGCCCGTTTTCAAACTCTATTCCAAGGTCCTCATCGGCATCCTTGTCCACCTCCAGCATCCATTGTTCCCCGTCGGGCTTTTCCACCATAACCTCTATATATTCATCCTGTATCAGGAACTGATAATCAAATATATCTTCTATCTCCGTGCCGTTCACGGAAAGGAGTCTGTCACCGGGAGCTATTTCCAATTCCTCCGCTATACTTCCGGGCAATACCCTGCTTATCCTATGTGACTTATTCCCAGTCTTACCCATGGTTTTTCTCCCTTCTAATATCAGCCTGCCATTATTTATATTACTAGAAAAATCTTGACGTGTCACTAGCATAATGATATAAATTAATTGACCTTTGTAACAATTTCTTATTTCAAGGAGATTACTTATGCCGAATTTACAGGAACTTGAAAATGCCATGCCAGTGGCTCCCCTGAAACTCGTTGCTCTTCCCTCCTCCGAAAAGCTGGGACGCAGAATCAACGATTATCTGGTAGCTTTCCGCAAGAGCATACACAATGATAAGGTAAAGAGAGATCCCGCCTTTCACGGCTATATCGAAAGCGATTATCTCGTGAACGTTTCCATTCCGCGCTTTGGTAGCGGAGAAGCCAAGGCGGTATTCGGAGAGAGCATTCGCGGCAAAGACCTGTTTCTCCTTGTGGATGTCTGCAATCACAGTATAACATATAACATGAACGGTTATACCAACCACATGTCACCGGATGACCACTATCAGGATTTGAAGCGTGTCATCGCAGCCTGTAATGGCAAGGCTCACCGCATCAATGTTATTATGCCCTTTCTTTACGAGGGCAGACAGCATAAGCGAAGCGGCAGGGAGTCACTTGACTGTGCATATGCGTTGAAGGAGCTAAAGGAAATGGGCGTCACCAATCTCATCACTTTTGATGCCCATGACCCCAGAGTACAGAATTCCACTCCTTTGAACGGCTTTGACAACATTACCCCACCCTATCAGTTTATCAAGGCTCTCCTGAGTTCAGAAAATGACCTCCTGGTGGATAAGGAGCACCTGATAGTCATCAGTCCTGACGAAGGCGCCCTGGACCGTGCCATCTACTTTGCAAATGTATTGGGAGTAGATACGGGAATGTTCTATAAGCGCAGAGATTATACCACCATTATCAACGGTAAAAATCCCATTGTGGCTCATGAGTTCCTTGGAGATAATATAGACGGCAAAGATATCATTATCATAGACGACATGATTTCCTCCGGAGGCAGCATGATTGACACTGCCAGACAGTTGAAAAAAATGAATGCCCGCCGGGTCTTCATCTGCTGTACTTTCGGTCTTTTTACCGACGGACTGAAGGCCTTTGACGAAGCCTATGAAAAGGGCTATTTTGACAAGGTAGTTACCACGGATCTCACCTATCTGCCCCCCGAGCTGTACACAAGGCCCTATTTTATCGAGGCAGATATGAGCAAATTTATTGCTTCCCTGATTGACTTTATGAATCATGATGCTTCTCTGGCCAATACACTTGCCACTACGGAAAAGATTCACAGTATTCTTGAAGCATACAACAACAGACGCGAAGTGGAGATAGAGTAGATTACTCTTTCTCCACTTCCTTACATTCCGGGAAACTTAAGGTTACCTTAAACAAATCTCCATCCAGATATATCTCAAATTCTCCGCCCTGCACTCTCGTCAGGCTCTTTGCTATTGATAAGCCAAGACCGCTGCCTTCCGTGCTTCTGGCGGAATCGCCTCTGATAAAACGCTCTGTAAGTTCCTCCGGGCTGATGTTCATCTGCTGTCTGGAGATATTTTTTATGGATACTTCCACCCTGTCATTCCCGGAGACAACATCAACGTACACTCTGGTATCCCTAAGGGCATATTTGCACACATTGTTCAGCAGATTCTCCATGACTCTCCACATCCGTCTGCTATCGGCATAGATATAGCCCGGCTTGTCACTGCTTTCAAAGATAACCTCCAGTCCACTCTCAGAAAACTTTTCCGAAAGCTCACCGATTCCCTGGTTCAACAGTTCCGTCAAATTCAATCTCTCGTTATTCAGGATAATATTTCCGGAGGAAATTTTTGACGCCTCCACAAGATCATCCGTCAGCTGCTTTAGACGCTGCGCCTTCCCATCCAGAATATCAATATAGCTTTTTGCAGGTTCTTCCTCAATTTTCAATCTTTTCAGCAGATCCACATAATTGATGATGGAGGTCAAAGGGGTTTTGATATCATGAGAGACATTGGTGATCAGATCTGTCTTCATCTGTTCATCCTTCATACTGGTCTTGACTGCCTTTCGTATCCCCTCACCTATATTGTTTACGGCATCTGCCAGCTCTTTGTTTGAACCGTGGAGACTGCCTGCATCTATCTTATATTCCACTTCTCCGTCATGTATTTTTTCAATACTTCTCACAATCTCGTTTCGCTCTGCGTTGCTGCGAAACATAAACACACCTATCATACCGTCAAATGCAATGACTGCAACCATGATAACCACTGCCAAAACCGGAGTTTCCGCCCACTGTCGGAATATTGCCACAACTCCCACCAGGTTTGCAAAGAGGAAGAGGTTATACGGCACAAGAACACTGACCACCGTGTTGCGATGACTCAGAATAAAATTAAGCACCCTCTTCATCACCGCGATTATACGATACAGCAGGCTACCTTTCCATAGAACCTTGGATTTCAAGCGACGCACAAAGCTGTACCAGACCACACAGATTGTCAGGCTGAGATAAATTCCGTAGAGTGCAAAAATCAGGTATTGTGTAAGACCTGACATCTGTAGTCTGGTCCCTTGCAGGAAATCCTGATCCACAGACTCCACAATTTTCATAAGTTCAAGAAAGCCTCTGTAACATCCGTACCCCAAAGCAGCTGCCAGTACAAGCAGAACTTCCGTCCAGACCCTTTCCGGATGACTCCTCTGCACCCTGCCGTCCTTACTCTCGACCCTGCCGGATGTAACAGTCAGATAAACACCTATTCCAATCCAGCACAGGAGCAGTAAAACAATAATCACAATCACCCGGCCTGCTCCCGGTACAATTTTATTGTATAGTTTTTCAGCCTCATAAAATGCATCCCCCTTGGCAGAATAAGTACCGTCCACTCCCAGCCAGATATGGATGGAATCGGGGTAGGCATAATGATTCTCTTCCACAAACTCATATATCTCCGAATCACTTAAGAAGGCATTTCCCATGAAAACCAGACTGTCGGGATAATAAATCAGATATTCCCTGTACTCTGAGAATACTTCTGTTACATTTTCATCCGTTGAATCCCTCAGCTCCTGAATATTCGTGTATGTACTGAGTCCCTCCTCGGTCATCAGTCTCACCAGCTATTTGACATTGCTTCGATTCTCCGCATATGCACTGTTACAGGTAAGGTATCTCTGATAATCCAGCGCCATAATATTGACAGACTCCGCCACGTTGCTCTGGAGCCGCATATAGTCAATCCAGTTGTTTACGCTTTCTGCCAGCTTCTTTCCATCGCTGTTTGTGTAACGTTCGGTCAAAAAGGAAACCATGACCATCATTCGCCCATTTTCCTGAACTGCCTCAAGGCCATCCAGATTCTGTGTCATGATATAGGCAAAAATCATGTCCTCCAGCTGTGCCTTGCTATAACCGGAATTCTCCATTTCCTTTATGATTTTTTCTTTTTCCTCTTCACTTTTCTCCCGGAGGATTTCATCCCCCACATGAAAAAAACCCTCAAAGCAGATCTGTCCGTATTCATCCAGGGTAAAATTTTCCGGATAGACACAATAGCCGAAGTAATTGATAAATTCGCTGAGCCCCATTACCCTGCTTTCATATCCGATTCCGTATTTTCCCCACTTAATCAGGTCATCCAGCTGATATTCCGAGGAAACGCTTTTTCCTTTATTTACTCCCAACTCAGAAACAAACTTAGAAACATCAATATTTTTGGACAAATCAAACACACCGTTTGTCTCAAGCTTTTCCCGGATGGAAACAAACTGTATGATATCTGAAACCGTATTTCTGAAAAGGTCCTGATAAACTTCAGATTCTTCAAATTCTACACTGTGTTCAGCCGGAAAAATCTTGTAAACCCTGGAACCGTCAATAGAATCTACTTTGATATATGAATTTATCAGCAGACTTGCAATAGCAATAAAAATACCTGCAGCTGCCAGTTGCTGCAGTGCGGCAAAGATGAATCGTTTTCCTTTGACCTTCTTCATACTCCCTCACTTCTACTGTTTTTCTATCTTATATCCCACTCCCCAGACTACCTTGAGATAACGGGGCTCCCTGGGATTAATCTCGATTTTTTCCCTGATGTGGCGAATGTGCACCGCCACCGTATTATCCACCCCTATGGCATCTTCATTCCAGATACTTTCATAAATCTGATCGATGGAAAAAACTTTACCCTGATTCTTCATCAGCAGCAATAAAATATTATATTCTATGGGGGTCATTTTTACCGGTTCATCATCCACAGTGACCTGCTTCGTCTCGTCATTGATGACAAGACCTCCCACCTGATAGATGGATTTGTTGTCGGTATTCAGGCTTCCCAGCGAAGTATAACGGCGCAGATTTGATTTTACCCTTGCCGCCAGTTCCAGCGGATTAAAAGGCTTTGTGATATAGTCATCCGCACCGATGTTCAAGCCCAGTATCTTGTCCGTATCCTCCGACTTAGCCGAAAGCATAATGATTGGAATACTGCTGTACTCCCTTATCTTGAGAGTGGCACGGATTCCGTCAAGCTTCGGCATCATAACGTCCATAATCAGAAGATGAATCTCTTCTTTTTTTAACAGCTCTATTGCCTGTTCACCGTCAAAGGCTTTGTAGATTTTGTAGCCGTCCTGCTTGAGATATATTTCTATTGCGTCCACAATTTCCTTGTCATCATCGCACACCAGTATATTCGCCATGTTTTCTCCCATCCGCACTATCCTCAGTGCTCCCAATATTCTACAGTAAACCACAGCTTTCTTAAGCTGCTCTTAGGAAAACTCTTAAACCTTTCTTAATTCCTGTTTCTCGTATATATATGGGAAAAAGCATTCTTTATCCAATGAATTTCTTCCCCCTGAATTGCAATTACATCATAACGTACGGGCGTATTTTCTCCCAGCCGGTGCAGATATCGGTAATAATCTGCCACCTTACAGATTTGCCTCTGTTTTCGATAATCTACCGCTTCCACAGCGCTTCCCATATCCCTGCTTCTGCGGTATTTCACCTCTGCAAAAACCAGATATCCCTCATGCACACCGATGATATCAATTTCCCCTTGTCCATTGCGGAAATTTTTCTCCCTGATTTGCATGCCCTGTTTTTCCAGGTATTCTGCAGCCTTCTGCTCCCATATTGCTCCAGTTGCTCTCTTATTCATATCATTCTTACATCTTTTTCCTTAGTTTATCCATAGAATCTACAAATATTAAAATTTCTGCCACCACCTCATACAGTTCCGGCGGTATCATCTCTCCTATCTCCAGACGGGACAGAGTGTCAGCCAGTCTGTCATCCCGATGAATGGGCACGTCGCTTTCCCTGGCCTTTTCTATGATTTTTTCCGCAAGCAGACCGCGCCCACTGGCAATAACCTTAGGTGCCTCCTCCTCAGGATTATACTCCAGTGCAATGGCCTGTTTTACCTTTGTCTTTTCCTGCTCCATGCTTCTCCTCTGCGTCCCCGGCATCTTCCAAAAGCTCCGGGAAATTTCCCGGGAGCTTCCAAAGTTTCCCGTTCCTTACCTGTATATGTACTGATTTCCCGAGATCAGGTTCTCACATCAAAGGCGTGCTGTGACAACAGGATTTCTCCTTCCTGCAGGAGAGGTGCAATACCGCTGTTTTTTTGTCCATTGTCGTTTTCGCCGCCTTTTTCGGTGTCTCTGGTCATCATGGTACACTTACAGTCATACCCTCTTTTCTGAAGCCTCTCTGTCAGAAGACTCATATGCTGTTCCAGAAAATGCAGGATTTCCTCATCTGCTACATAAAAATTTGTGTTTACCTTTGTGTCCTTAAGTGTCACATATACATCCACCGGGCCAAGGCTCGCCATATCAAGATGCAGCAGAGCACTGACCTGACCCTCCTTCTGTGCCAGACTTCGCTTATTAGTATACACATACAGTTCTCCCTGTGTCTCCCCGCGCTGAAGCTGCAACGGCAGCTGTACATAGGTATACATCTGGTTGAGCTGATTCAGAAAATCTATATTCTGAGACAAGACAGTGGCTGCTTTAAACGAAGCACTGTTTTCCTGGCCTCCGGCTTCCAGGGCCCCGGTAAGCGCCTTAAGCTGTCTGTCCAGATGCCTGTATAACTCTTCCACCCGCTCCGGTTCTGCCACCTGTTCCGGTCTGATTGTCCACTGCTGCTTCAGATGTGCGACAAACATTTTTCCCAATCCCCTGTCACCCATCAGCCGCTGTATCAGCTCCGCATTTCCGGGCTGTTTATCGGTTGCGGAAAGCAATTCAGACGCCAGCCGAAACAATTGTTCTGCCGGCAGTTCTCCGGCGCGGATGCTCTGTAACTGCCCCGCCATATTTTCTTTATCCTGCGCCGGAAGCTCAAGCAAATCCAGAACCTGTGAGAACTCACGAAGAATATTCTGCAGTTCATCCCCGATTCCTCCTGCTGTATCTGAAAATATTGCATCCGGCATACCTTCAATTGCTTCCCGCTGCACGGTACCCGGTACTGTTGGAGCTGCCCCGTCACTTGCGGATTCTTCTATGTTTTCTGAAAGGGCGGCCAAGTCCAGTGCTGCCGTCTCCGATACTGCTGTTTTGCCCTGTGCTGCTTCCTGCAGTGCCGCCGCTTCCTGTGATGCTACTGCATCCTGCGTTACTGCTTTGTCTGCCGCCTCCGGCAGCATACTGATGATTTCCGATTCCGTCTCTGCCGACAGACCTGCGGAGAAGGTGCGATACAGCTCTGCCACATCTTGCAGATTTCCCTTGGAAAGCATTTCATTGATAGCCTCCGGTAACGCCTCTAACACCTGATGCATTCCTTCTGTCAGGGTATGTGTCAGATTGCGATAGGAAGCCATTTGCTGAATATTTGCCTCGTTCACGGACATACCAAGTCTATGCAGATTCACTACATCCGATACCTCTGCCCCCGGATAACTGTTAACCTGCCTATACATCTGATGCAAAGCATTTCTGTTGACCGGCAGTCCTGCCTTCATCATCTGTTCCGTCATTGTAACAGTTGTCTGATTCATGGGTAATCCGGACATATCAATTGCTTTTAATACATTGACATCCGCTGATACATTCGTAAACAGCGGACTCAGTGAAAGTGCATTACCGTTACTGCGCACTTCAAATATTATATTTTGCCCCGGTTCCAGACTGATATTCTGGTCCACCCTGGCAGTCAAAACAACATCCCCCGATATTTTAATCTGCACCTCACCGCCGTTTTTCCCCAGGACCTCACCCTGTATCGTCTGTCCCGGCATAAGAGAACGTATCTGCCTGTTCACATCTGCCATACGGGCAGAAGAATTTGATAATACTGCATATCCCTTATCTTCAACAGATGTTCCCCCGGTAAACAGTTGTGTTAAATTCATTCCCGTACCCCCGCACATCTCCTAAATAAAATGTGATAATTGTCATACCTCAACAAAATTTCCGATAAAGCTGCGCCTGTGAATCGGGGTCGGTCCATATTTCTTCAATGCCTCAATATGTGCTGCACTTCCGTATCCCTTATTGCCCGCAAAATCATATTCCGGAAACACCTTGTCGTATTCCTTCATCAGACGGTCTCTGGTCACCTTTGCTATGATGCTGGCAGCACCGATGGTAATGCTCTTGGCATCTCCCTTGATAATTGGCACCTGTCTGATTGCCACCCCCGGAATATTCACTGCATCATTCAGCAGGATATCCGGCTGTGGCTTTAGCTTACCAATGGCTTCCCGCATGGCCTCATAGGTCGCCTGGAGAATGTTGATTTCATCAATTCTCTCGGGTGTCGCATAGCCCACGGAGCAGGCCACGGCTTCCTTCATTATCACATCATAGAGCTCTTCTCTCTTTTTTTCGGACAATTGCTTGGAGTCATTAATATATAAAATCCGACAATCTCTGGGCAGAATCACTGCCCCCGCAACCACAGGTCCTGCAAGGGGGCCTCTTCCCACCTCGTCAATTCCGCAGATATAGTCAAACTCCCTGTATTTTTCTTCGTATTGACGAAGGTTCTCGATGCGCTGCTTTTCTTTCTCAAGGGCAGCCACCCTTTTTTCGGCAGCATCTATTATTTTTTTTACTCCGGCCCGCTCATCCGTTTCGTATGCCGCCTTTAATTCCGACAGATTCTCCTTTGTAGCCGTCTGAAACAATTCTTTAATCTCACCGACACTTTTCATTTGCTTTCCTTCCGAATGCTTACTGATGCTTTAAAACTGAAATCTTCGAAAAAGGCCAGATACGAATCCATGCTTTTCCGATAATATCAGACCTCTTGATATTTCCAACCGCTTCCGTTCTGCTGTCGCTGGAATTATTTCTGTTATCTCCCAGAACAAAATACTCGTCCTCCCCCAGCTTAATCGGTTCCGCTGCTAACCCGATATGACTCGGCAAAATAACCTCTCTCCCATACCCCTCCTGCAGCAGTTCTCCGTTGATATAAATATTCCCCTTCTCGTCTATCTGCACCGTCTCACCCGGAAGTCCGATAATTCTCTTTATGTAAAAGGTATTTTTCTTATATTTGAACGGAAACACAATGATATCAAACCGCTCCGGATCATGAAACCGGTAGGACAGCTTATCTACAATCAGATTATCCCCGTTAGAAAGTGTCGGCTCCATAGATGCACCGTCCACTTCAGTTCTCTGTCCAACAAAATGGATTAACAGCCAGGTCAGACACAACACTCCCAAAATATACAAAAGTGTACTTATTATTTCCTTTAAAACCTTGTTCATTGTAGTTTTCTCCGTTTAGTCAGTTTATTTTCAATTCTCGGGCAATTCCAGAGTCATATGTCCTAATCTCCCGGCTCTGAAATCATCTGTCAGAATACCCGCAGCCTTCTTCAGGTCCAGACTCTCGCCCTTCAGAATACAGCCTCTGCTCCGGGCAATTTCCTCCAGAGTCAACGCTACCGTGTCTTTCCATTCAATTTCATAGCGCTTTCGAATGCTGTCCGGATAGAGCTTTTTCAAGACGTTTAACAGGTCACAGGCAAGCTCCTCCGCAATCATAATCTCATCATTGATGGAGCCGATAAAGGCCAGACGCATCCCCACCTGCTGATCCTCAAATTTCGGCCAGAGAATTCCAGGGGTATCCAGCAATTCCAGGCTTTTGCTCAAACGTATCCACTGCTTTCCCTTTGTGACACCCGGCTTATTTCCCGTCTTTGCACAGGCCTTTCCTGCAAAAGTGTTGATAAAAGTAGATTTTCCTACATTGGGAATCCCCACCACCATTGCCCGCACCGGCCTGTTCACTATTCCGCGTTTCCTATCTCTTTCCAGCTTTTCTCTGCAGGCCTCCTGCACCAGACCATTGATATCCCTGATTCCGGCCCCGCTTTTGGAATTCACCTCCAGCACATGTGAGCCTCTTTCGCGGAACCAGGCAATCCATTGTTTATTGCAGACAGGATCCGCAAGATCTGCCTTATTCAGAAGTACCAGCCGCGGTTTGTTCCCTGCAAGCCCGTCTATGTCCGGATTTCGACTGCTCTGGGGAATCCTGGCATCTACCAGTTCAATCACCAGATCAATTAGCTTTAAATCCTCCTGCATCATACGTTTGGCTTTCGTCATATGACCGGGATACCATTGATAATTCATACTACTTCACAAAGCCCATGCCAAGTTGTTCACACCCTGCACGGAACCACACCTTTCCTATAATATCCGATTCCTTAACTGCGCCAATATTGGCGGATCTGCTGTCCTCACTGTTGCCCGGATTATCTCCGATGCAGAAATAATCCCCGCTGCCGAGTGTAATATCATTGGCGGCGATGCCGGCATCCGTAATATACTTCGACACCCATTCACTTTCCAGCCCATTCACAAAAAGAGTTCCGTCCTGTATCATAAGATGGTCCCCCGGCACAGCCACCACCCGCTTAACGTAATAGTGCGCCTTTTCATTGCCGTTCGGAAGAAACACAATGACATCTCCCGCCTTTGGTTTGGAAAGAAGATAAATAAAACGATTAATGAATACCTTTTGCCCATTGTATAATGTAGGTTCCATGGAAACTCCTACTACTTTTGTAGTCATACCCATGGTAAAGTTTAATACTGCAGCCACAAAAACAGCTGCTGTAATACCGAAAATCCAGCTGAGGATTTCATGCACCGTAGCTGAGCTTATTTTCTCTTTTTTTCTGTAAAAGCTTAAGCCCTTTTTTTTTGCCATATCGTTACCTGTTCAATAAAATGTATGGGAATCAAGCCCGCGCTGGCGCGCTGACTTTCTCGACTTCTTGTAAATCGTGTAAACTCGCAAGCCCGCGCTGGCGCGCTGACTCGTCTGCTGGCGCAGACGGCTTGCTCGTTAATAGCCCCAGGAAAATCAAATGCCGCCTTCGGCGTCGCTTGATTTTCTTTGGGGGCTATTACATTATAGCATATATTTGGAAAATAGAAAAGGACAACTACATGAGTAATTGTCCTCTCTTGCGCGTTATTTTGCTGATTCTTATTTTACCAGCTCTTTTACCTTGGCTTTCTTACCAACACGGTCTCTCAGGTAGTTCAGTTTTGCACGTCTTACTTTACCCTTTCTTACGATTTCAATCTTCTCTACATTGGGAGAATGAAGGGGCCATGTCTTCTCTACGCCGATTCCGCCGGAAGTCTTTCTTACCGTGAAGGTCTCTCTGTTGCTTCCGCCCTGTCTCTTCAGAACGATGCCCTCGAATACCTGGACTCTTTCGCGGTTTCCTTCTTTGATTTTACCGTATACCTTTACGGTATCGCCGACTTCAAACTCATCCACACTGGCCTTCAACTGTGCTGCTTCGATTTCCTTAATAATATCACTCATAATGAGCCTCCTTAAATAATTGGATGTTCTTAATACATAATCTGTAACAGAGGACCATCTATTTACGCAACGTTAAAATTTTACCATAGATGCTGCCCCATGGCAAGTATTTTTTATTAATCACTCTATTTTTTAATATTTTAGCAGAAATTCATCCACCAGACATGTCCCTCGGAAAGATACAGACCATGCTTCTCCTGCATTTTGATTGACCTGTCATTTCCTACAACAATCTGTCCATAGGGTAGATAGCCCAGTGTCAGATGTCTGTTCACCATATATGCTTCCAGTGCTTCCCCGATGCCCTGTCTGCGAACCTCAGGATGCACATACAGCAGTCCCAGACTTCCCTCTTCATGCTCTCCGGCAAAGCCAACCAGCTTCCCATCCTTCCATGCCCCCACCATTGCACCGCTCCTAATCCGCTCAGTGAGATATTCCCGGCTGCCATACTCATAATGCTCCAGAACATATGAAAGTGCCTCCATGGTAAGGGGATGGATATCCTTATATTTCACCGGCATCTGTTCCCTGTTTGTGTAACAGGCATTCACACACATCATGTGAACATGCATTCCAAGCTTCTCCTCGATGGGAGCAATCATAAACTCCTGTGAAACCTCAATTGCCTCCACCTCCTCAGGGAGCAAAGCAAGCATTTCCATGCCTTTTTCAGGAGTACTTACCGTCAGCTGTGCAAGCAGGCACTTACTGTCATACACAAGGATATCTCCCCCCTTCTCATAAAGGATTTCCCCCCTTCCACGATTCAGGGTCTCTATCATATGAATGTAATTTCGCTTTTGTTTTGACAGTCTCTTGATGACTGCCTGACGCTGTTGATAGCGTGTATATAAATCCGGTCGTCGTTTTTGGGTACGAAGAATTGACTGCTCCAGTCGCCATGCGGAAATATTTTTGTGGTTGCCTGATAAAAGCACCTCCGGCACTGCTTTCCCATGCCATATTTCCGGTCTTGAATACTGGGGATATTCCAGCAAATCCTTGTGAAAGCTCTCCGTATCTGCAGAAGTTTCATTTCCCAAAACTCCGGGAACCAGTCTTGCCACCGCATCCACGATAACCATCGCTGCCAGTTCCCCACCGGTAAGCACATAGTCTCCGATGGAGACATAATCCGTCACCGTTTCCTCCAGCACCCGCTCGTCGATTCCCTCGTAATGACCGCAAAGAATCACAAGCTCTTCTTCCCGTGCAAGCTCTCCTGCCAGGTTCTGATTGAAAGGCGTTCCCTGAGGAGTCACATAGATTGTACGTATTTTCTTTTCCTCATTGTTGCCTGCAGCAGCGTTATCCGCTTTCCCGCCATCATTACCGATGTCATGAGCACCTCCGCAAACATGCTGCCATGCACAAAACACAGGCTGCGCCTGCATCAGCATGCCTGCACCGCCTCCGTAAGTGTAATCATCCACCTTGCCATGCTTTTCTTCCGAAAAATCACGTATATTTACCAGGTTGAGGTCAATCAGCTTTTTTTCAACCGCCCGGCCAATAATGCTTGTCTCCAGACCGCTTTTCACCATCTCCGGAAACAGCGTCAATATATGAAATGTCATGAATCCCTCCGTGCCGGCTAAGAACCGGTCTTAATCCAGCAATCCGTCCAATATATGAATTATCATGAATCCCGCCTCTATATCTACCTTCAGCACACATTGCTTGATGGCCGGCAGAAGTAATTCCCTTCCGTCTGTGAGGTCAATGACATAGACATCATTTGCCCCGGTTTCCATCACATCCTTCACACATCCGATTTCCGCACCAGTCTCATCCTGTACCCTTAAGCCTATCAGGTCAGCCATAAAGTACTCATCCTTCCCAAGTCTTACCGCGTTCTCTCTGGCAACCAGCAGAGAGGCTTTGCGAAGGCGTTCCACATCATTCATGCTGTCCAGTCCCCTGAACTTAAGAAGAACGAGCTGTTTTAAAAATTTGACACTCTCAATCTCCATACTTCGTCTTTCCCTGCCGTCATCCAGTAATACGGTTTTTAGACGCTTAAACCTCCTGGGGTCATCCGTGGTGGGAAAAACCTTCACTTCTCCCCTCACACCATGAGGAGAGGTAATTATACCAATTTGAAAAAAATCCTCCATATTTACCCCCCGTAGCCTTTTCTGCACAAACAATAAGGGAGGGACCTGCCATAAGCCTGTTCCTCCCCTGCTTGTCATGTTATACAATCTCAACATCCACCCTGGCGTTATCCTTGGACGATGCAGCCTTCACAACAGCTCGGATTGCTTTTGCTATCCTGCCCTGCTTACCGATAACCTTACCCATATCGGATGCGGCTACATGAAGTTCAATAACTGTATTTCTGCCTTCTGTTCTCTCGGTCACAACAACCTCATCGGGATTGTCCACAAGTGCTCGTGCAAGTACTTCAACTAATTCCTTCATAAGCCACCTCCAAAGAATGAAATTTATTTTTCGATGCCAGCTGCCTTAAAGAGCTTACCAACCTGCTCAGTAGGCTGAGCACCGTTAGCCAGCCACTTCTTTGCCAGTTCCTCATTAATCTTGAAGGTGCTGGGATCTGTGCTGGGATCGTAGATACCGATTTCTTCGATAAATCTTCCATCTCTGGGGGAACGGGAATCGGCCACGATAATTCTATAAAAAGGAGCCTTCTTCTGTCCCATTCTTCTCAATCTGATCTTTACTGCCATTGTTTTTTCCTCCATAAAATTCTTTGTATGTTTTGTTTGGGTTTATACCCATATATGAAAAGGGAATCCGCACTTTATGCTGACCCATATTCATCCCTGTAAATACCTGATTTCCTGTCAGAAAGGAAACCCGCCTTTCATTCCCGGAAAGCCGCCAAACATGCCTTTTTTGTGCTTGCCGCCTCCGCCAAACTGCTTCATCATCTTCTGACTCTGCTCAAACTGCTTGATAAACCGGTTTACCACCGCAATGTCAACCCCGGCCCCCTTTGCAATCCTGTGCTTTCTCTGAGGATTCAGAAGCTTGGGATTACTCCGTTCTGCCTTCGTCATGGAAAGAACAATCGCCTCCATGTGACTCAGCTGCTTTTCATCTACCATAGACTCCAGATTTGCTCCCTTAATTCCCAGACCGGGTAACATACTTAAGATGCTTGACAGGCCACCCATATTGCGCATTTGCTTCATGCTTTCCAGGTAATCCTCAAAATCAAATTTACCCTTTTTCATTCTGCCTGCCATTTCACGGCTTTTTTCTTCGTCTATGTCAATGCTTTCCTGCGCTTTTTCAATCAGGGAGAGCACATCTCCCATCCCCAGGATACGGTTGGCCATACGGTCCGGATAAAACTGCTCCATATCTGAGAGTTTCTCGCCCATTCCCACATAAAGAATAGGTCTGCCGGTGACCGCCTTAATGGAAAGCGCCGCACCGCCTCTGGTATCGCCGTCCAGCTTGGTAAGGATGACGCCGTCAATTCCTACCTTTTCATCGAACTCCTTAGCCACGTTCACGGCATCCTGACCGGTCATGGCATCCACCACCAGGATTGTCTGGTGTACAGAGACATTTTCCTTGATTTCCTGCAGTTCTGCCATCATGCCTTCATCCACATGAAGTCGTCCCGCAGTATCCAGAATCACTACATTATGTCCGTTTTTCTCTGCGTAGGCAATTGCCTCCCTTGCAATTTCCACGGGTCTGTGGTCTGTGCCCATGTCAAAAACGTCCACTTCCTGCTTCTGTCCGTTTATTTTCAACTGTTCCACGGCTGCCGGCCTGTAGACATCACAGGCTACCAGCAGAGATTTCTTACCCTTGGTCTTTAATTTACCGGCAAGCTTTGCAGTGGCTGTGGTCTTACCGGCACCCTGAAGTCCGGCCATCATGATAACCGTAATGGACTTGCCGGGCTGCATGGGAATCTCTGTGGTTTCGCTTCCCATGAGGGCTATCAGTTCCTCGTTTACGATTTTGATAACCATCTGTCCGGGGTTCAGACCGTTCATCACGTCCTGACCCACCGCACGTTCCTCCACGGATTTGACAAACTGCTTTACGACTTTAAAGTTTACATCCGCCTCCAGCAGCGCCATCTTTACTTCCTTTAACGCCGCCCTGACATCCTCTTCCGTGAGCCGTCCCTTGCTGCGAAGCTTCTTAAAAACATTTTGAAGTTTATCCGTTAAGCTTTCAAATGCCACTTGCCACTCCTTTTACAGAACCCGGAATCTGTCACAATTCATCCAGCAATTCCCGGGAAAGTTTTCCGATTTTTTCCAATTTACAAAGCATAGCCGCTCTGTCATCCTCAACAGCTTCCGCAAACTTCTGAATCTCTCCGACGGTTCTTTTCGCCCTTGCAAAGCGCTCCACAAGATGCAGCCTGTTCTCATAATCCTGCAAAATCCTGTCACAACGTTTTATCAGATCATGAACGCCCTGTCTGCTGATTCCACGGTCCTCTGCAATTTCACCCAGGGACATATCGTTATATAATGCATCCTCATAAACCCTGCGCTGATGCTCCGTCAACAATTCACCGTAGAAATCAAATAACATTGTCTGTTCGTAAAGCTTATCCATCGATTGGCTCCTGCCTTCCGACAATCCTACTTTTGCCCGGCCACGTCGGAAGTAATTCCGCACTTCACCAGCCTTGCCTATCTTACTACACAAAGGCATGGGTGTCAAGTATTTTTTCTTGACAGCAATTTTACAGTTTTTCACTGAAAATGCTCTTATACCCTTCCCCAAATATCTCATTGGCACCGGTGACAATCATAAATGCCCCGGGGTCCTCCTGACGCACGATTTCCTCCGCCTTGGGAGAAAGCTGTTTTTTCATGACACAAAAAATTACCAGCTTTTCTTTGCCGCTGTATGCCCCCACTCCTGAAATATAAGTCACTCCGATGTCAAGTTCCTCCAGTAGACGTGCCGTGATGGCTTCCGGTCTGTCACTGATGATATATATCATTTTTGCTCCATCCCTGCCATAAAGCACCACATCCAGCAACGTAGAATTAATCACCACCACAAGGCCTGCGTACAGTGCCACATCCACATTTCGGAAAACAAGGGCAGAGGCTGTCACAACCGCCGCATCTGTAAGCAGGAACAAAAAGCCTGTCTTGCAATGGGGAAATTTTAGTCTCAGCAGTTTCACCACGATATCCATTCCGCCGGTGGTGGCTCCTGCCTTAAACGCAATCCCAATTCCCAAAGTCATCATCGCCCCGCCTGCCAGTGCTGCAAGAAACATATCCGTGGTAACCGGCCCGTAAGGTGCAAGTAAATTAATAAAAAAGGAAGTGACGGCAGTGCAATATATGGTAGACAATATAAATTTTAATCCAAATTTCCACATACCTATCAACAGGATGGGCAGATTCATAACCAGAACCAATGTACCGGTCTCCAGTCCCGTTATCCTGTTCAATATGATGGAAACTCCCGTCACCCCTCCGGGCACCAGGGAATTGGGGTCAAGAAACAGGCTGATTGCCACCGCATACAGGACAGCCGCCACCGTAATCATCATATAATCCAGGAATCTTCTCCTGGGTGTTTTTTTCTCCTCATATCTTATTTCATTCTGCTGTTCCTTTGTCATCTCCATAATTCCTATATCCTTTTTATTCATATTAACTCAAAAATCCGCATATTTATCATATGCGGATTTTGAAAGTGAATTCATAGACTTCTGTTGTTTTTGAAAAATCAAATGATTGTGGTTACAATTCTTGGGCGATAGCCTTCCTTTTCCAGCGCCGACATGATTTCAGACTTGTGGTCAGAGCCGAATGCTTCAAGTGTAATGCGCAATTCCACGGCAGCGTTTCGGTTAATGGACACAAACTGATTATGCTCCAGCTTTATCACATTTCCATTGATTCCTGCAATAATACCCGCCACACGGTGTAATTCTCCGGGCTTATCCGGAAGTAATACGGATACCGTGAAGATTCTGTCTCTCAGTATCAGGCCCTGCTGTACCACGGAGGACATGGTAATCACATCCATATTGCCGCCGCTTAAGATAGAAACTATTTTCTTGTCCTTTACATCCAGATGCTTCAGGGCTGCAACCGTCAGCAGTCCGGAATTCTCAACCACCATCTTATGATTCTCCACCATATCCAGAAAGGCAACCACCAATTCCTTGTCATACACAGTGATAATGCCATCCAGATTCTGTTGAATATAGGGGAACAGCTTTTCCCCCGGAGTTTTTACCGCAGTACCGTCGGCAATGGTATTCACTGCGGGAAGCGTCACAATCTTTCCTTCTGCCAGAGAAGCCTTCATGCAGGCCGCTTCCGCAGGCTCCACGCCAATCACCTTAATCTTGGGGTTGAGAAGCTTGGCAAGGGTGGAAACACCGGTAGCTAGTCCTCCTCCTCCGATAGGCACCAGAATATAGTCAACAAGCGGCAGCTCCTTCACAATCTCCATGGCAATGGTTCCCTGCCCGGTAGCCACCGCCAGGTCATCAAAGGGATGGATAAAGGTGTATCCGTGCTCCGCTGCAAGTTCATAAGCCTTTGCACAGGCCTCATCATAGACATCTCCCCAGAGGACCACCTCCGCGCCGTAGCTCTTTGTACGGTTCACCTTAATCAGCGGTGTGGTAGTGGGCATGACAATGGTTGCCTTTGCACCATAACATTTTGCCGCATAAGCTACGCCCTGGGCATGATTTCCGGCAGAGGCCGTAATCAGACCTTTGGCTCTCTCCTCCTCGGTAAGGGTGCTCATCTTGTAGTAAGCTCCTCTTACCTTATAGGCACCGGTAAACTGCATATTTTCCGGCTTTAAGTAAATTTTATTTCCTGTCTGGGCACTGAAGTAATCGCTGTAAACCAGCTTTGTCTCAAGGGTAACCCTTCCGACAACCTCAGACGCCTCCTCAAACCTGCCAAGTGTCAGCATATCATCCATTTTTATTTCTCTCCGTTCTGTCATAAATTATACTTCTTCGGATGACTTCTCCTCAGAAGCATCGTCCTTTACGTCAAACAAGGCATTTACAAACTCGTCGGAATCAAACTTCTGCAAATCCTCCATGGTTTCTCCCACGCCGATATACTTCACGGGAACCTGAAGCTCCGACTGTATGGCAACAGCAATGCCGCCCTTGGCAGTACCGTCCATCTTTGTCAGTATAATGCCTGTGAGCTCTGCAACCTCCCCGAACTCTCTCGCCTGAACCAGCGCATTCTGTCCGGTTGTTCCGTCCAGCACAATCAGGTTTTCTCTATGGGCATCGGGAAACTCCCTGTCGATAATACGGTTCATCTTGCGAAGCTCTTCCATGAGATTCTTTTTGTTGTGAAGCCGTCCTGCCGTATCAATCAAAAGCACATCCACACCTCTGGCCTTGGCGGCAGATACCGCGTCAAACACCACACTTGCGGGGTCTGCTCCCTCGACGCCACCGACCATGGGCACATCTGCACGCTTTGCCCATTCCGCCAGTTGGTCTCCGGCAGCCGCCCGAAAGGTATCCGCTGCTGCAATCAACACTTTTCTTTTCTGATTCTTCAGTTTTCCGGCAAGCTTACCTACGGAAGTTGTCTTGCCCACACCGTTTACGCCGATGACCATGACAACTGACTGTTTCTCTTCAAAATCGTAAGCAGTGTCCTCTACCCTCATCTGCTCCTTGATGCTGTCCACCAAAAGCTGTTTACATTCCAAAGGGTCCTTAATATGCTTTTCTTTGACCTGTTCCTTCAGTCTTTCCAGAATATCATTGGTAGCCGAGACGCCGATATCCCCCATGATGAGAATTTCCTCAAGCTCCTCATAAAAATCATCATCTATTGCCGAGAATCCGCTGAAAACCGCATCTATTCCCCGGACAATATTATTTCTGGTCTTGGCAAGTCCTTCTTTTAATCTGGCTAAAAAGCCTTTCTTTTCCTCAGACATGACTACCCCTTCCTCTCCACGCTTGAAATTCCTTAATCTGTCAGATCCTTATCTATCAGATTCACACTCACCAGTGTAGATACGCCTTTTTCCTGCATGGTAATACCGTATAGACGGTCCACCTGCTCCATGGTTCCTCTTCTGTGAGTGATGACAATAAACTGGGTATTCTTTGTCAGCTTATGTAAGTACTTTGCAAATCTTCCCACATTGGAGTCATCCAGTGCAGCCTCAATCTCATCCAGGAGGCAGAAGGGGGAAGGCTTCAGGTTCTGAATGGCAAAAAGCAGGGAGATGGCAGTCAGCGCTTTCTCGCCACCGGAAAGCTGCATCATGTTCTGAAGCTTTTTCCCCGGAGGCTGTGCGATAATGCGGATACCTGCCTCCAGAATATCTTCACCCTCCATCAGCTCCAGCGTGCCCTTTCCGCCGCCGAACAATTCCTTGAATACCTTATCAAATTCCCGGTTGATATATTCAAACTTCTCCGTGAACTGTTTTCTCATGGCGGTATCAAGCTCTTCTATGATACCCTCCAGAGTCTTCTCGGCCTCCACCAGATCATCCCTCTGGGTACTCATAAAGGTAAATCTCTCCATCAGATTCCTGTAATCCTCGATGGCATTGACATTTACATCCCCCAGCTTCTTAATCTGCTCCTTCAGTCCTGAAATATCCTTCTTCATGGCTGAAAGGTCAGACATGCTTTCATCACGAATGGCCGCTGCATCACTCAGAGTGATTTCGTACTCATTCCACATGTAATTAATCTGGCCCTCCAGGCTCTCTTCCAGTTTTTCCCTCTGGGCATTCAGCCGGTAAACCTCTTTATCCAGCGCAGACATTTTCTCAGACATTTCTTCTCTGCTCCGGAAGAAATCTTTTTGTTTTGCAGTTAGTTCTTCTCTGTGGCCGATGCTTTCCTTCAGCTTTCCTTCGGACTCATTCTGGGTATCATAGGAAGCAGCGATGGTCTTTTCAATCTCCTGAATATTTATCTGCTTCTGCTCTGCGTCCTGCCGGTTTTTTTCAAGGGCATCAAGAATTTCCGCAAGCTCTGCCCTGGAATGCTCCAATTCTTCCTCAATACGGGTTGCATTGGCCTGCTTGAAGCCCTGGGTCTGACGCATCTTCTCAACCTTCAGATCCCACTCGGATACAAGCGCAGAAACCTCTGTCTCCTGTTTTCTCTTTTCATCAAGCGCTTGCTGGTAACCTGTAATCTTTTCCTGAATTTCTTTTTCCAGAGCTTCACTATTGGTCAGCTCCTGCTGGATATTCTCCTTATCATTTCTGATTTCAAAAACCTTTTCTTCAATTTCCTTTTCTTCCAGTTTCAGAGATGCAACACCCTGCACCTCCTCCTCCATACGTTCCCTTGCCTGACTGATATTTAGCCTGACAGTGTTCTGCTCAATTGATTTCTTCTGGAGTTCGGTTTTTACCGTTTCCAGCTCCATTCGAAGCTTATTTCTACCTGCTTTGGTCTCATCAATCTCACGGTTCAATGCATCGATGGCAGCCAGCAGCTTTTTGACACTTTTCTCCAACTCCGCCACTTCCCGGCGTCTTCCCAGCAGATTGCTGTTGTTTTTAAATGCTCCGCCGCTGATGGCGCCGCCAGGCACCAGAAGTTCTCCCTCAAGTGTAACCATACGGATGCCGTATTCAAATTTTCTGGCAATCTTTACGGCGTTGTCAACATTGTCAACCACAACAATACGTCCCAACATAGCCTTGGCTACACTACGGTATTCTTTTTGTGTCTGTACCAGTTCATCCGCCATGCCGATGACGCCCTTTTCCTTCAGGGCCTCCGGATTCTTGAATTCCTGTGGATTATTGATGCTGGTAAGAGGCAGAAATGTGGCACGTCCCAGTCTGTTTTCCTTTAAGAAACGAATCATTTTCTTGGCGGTCTCTTCGTCATCCGTCACAATATTCTGGATATTGCCGCCCAGAGCGGTTTCGATGGCGGTTTCGTATTTCTTTTCCACCTTGATAATGTCGGCAACCACACCGATAATGCCGGGAGTCTTTTCCTTCTGCTCCATGACCTTTTTTACACTGCCGCCATAGCCCTCATATCGTTCGGTCAGGTTGGACAGAGTCTCCAGCTTTGACTTCTCCATATGGTATGCATTCTGGGTTTCACGAAGTCTGGCATCTTTTCTTGTCAGCTCCTCCCTGGCGTCACCCAGAGACAATTCTATGGAAGCCTCCTTCTCGGTCAGGCTTCGGATTTCCTCTGTAACCGCCGCGAAATCCTCATCCATTTTTCGGATGTTCTCTTCTCTTGCAGCCTCGTCCGACTTTGCTCTCAACAGCCGGGAATTCAACTCTGCTCTGCGAATATTCACCTGTTCCATCATGGTATCAAAACGTCCCATTCTGGACTTTATGGCCGCCCTTTGATTCAATTCCCCGATGATGGTATTCTTGCCTTCTTCAATGGCATTGTTCAACTCTGCAATTTTGGTCTGGAGCTCGCTTAGTCTGTTCCTTTGTTCTTCTGCATTGTCCATGATTTCCTGCATTTGAACATCCGCGTCGCTCTTCTCAGCCAGAATATTGTCCCTATCCTTTTCCTTGACGGCAATCTCATTCTCAAGCGCAGTCCGCCGATTGTTCAAATGGGTCTCACTGCCCCTGGCGGAATTAATCTGTTCCTTCAGGACGTTCATTTCGCCTTCCAGCTTTCCCCGCAGCAGACCTGTATCCGTAACGGTACTTCTGGCCTGCTCAATAGCCTTTTCCAGGCTTTCTATTTCCGCCTGGATACGCTCATATTCCTCTTTGATACCCTCATACTTCTCACTGGTCTCCGCCAGCTCTCCACCTGCCAGTTTACACTTTTCTTCCACCTGTGCCAGCTGTTCGCGGATATGCGTGTTTTCCAGAAGAAAGACATTCACATCCAGGGTCTTCAGCTCTTCCTTTTTACGCAGGTAAATCTTAGCCACCTCGGCCTGACGCTCCAGCGGCGTAACCTGTTTTTCCAACTCGGAGAGGATATCATTGACGCGAACCAGGTTTTGCTTCTCCGCTGCCAGTTTATCCTGTGCAGCTGCTTTTCTTCGCTTAAACTTCACGATACCTGCAGCTTCGTCAAAGAGTTCGCGTCTCTCCTCCGGTTTACCACTCAGGATTTTATCAATCTGGCCTTGTCCGATAATGGAATATCCTTCCTTGCCGATACCGGTATCATAAAAGAGCTCATTGACGTCTTTTAAACGACAGGGACTTCCGTTAATAAGATATTCACTTTCCCCGGAACGGTAGATACGGCGCGCCACGGTAACCTCGTCAAAATCAATGGCGAGCTGGTGGTCCGCATTGTCTAACGTAATGGAAACATAAGCATAGCTCAGAGGTTTCCTGTTCTCTGTGCCCGAGAAAATGACATCCTGCATGCTGGCGCCGCGAAGCTGTTTTACACGCTGCTCTCCCAATACCCAGCGTACCGCATCCGCCACGTTACTCTTTCCACTTCCATTTGGCCCCACAATTCCCGTAATTCCGTTATGAAATTGAAAATTTATTTTGTTGGCAAATGACTTGAAGCCCTGTACTTCAATACTTTTTAAATACATACCCTTTATCCCTCAAATGCAACAATGCCTTGTAAGCAGCCTGCTGTTCCGCTGCTTTCTTTGTCTTTCCGTAACCTTCTCCCATGCGTTCCCCCTCCATGGAGACACAGACATGAAAGGTTTTTTCATGTTCAGGGCCATTCTCTTCCAAGAGCTCATAGTTGAATTCCTTCTTCAACTGCCCCTGAATCAGCTCCTGCAGGTTACTTTTGCTGTCGTAGAATAACTGCTTGTCTTCCAGGTCAGAAAGAACAAATCTGTCAATAAACTCCTTCGCCGGTTTCATTCCGCCATCAATGTAAATCGCACCGATGACAGCCTCCACCGCATCAGCTATAATGCTTTCTCTTTCCCGTCCGCCCGTATTCTCCTCGCCTTTTCCCAGGAACAAAAACTTACCCAGCTCGAGATCCTTTGCACAAAAAGCAAGCGATGGCTCACACACCATGGATGCCCGCATTTTTGTCAGGCTTCCCTCCGGCAGGTTTGGGTTTTTCTTATAAAGAAAATCACTGGAAACAAGCTCCAGAACCGCATCGCCCAAAAACTCCAGGCGCTCATAATTCCCAATCCTGTTGATTTTCTGCTCGTTTGCAAAAGAGCTGTGGGTCATGGCCTGTTTTAAAAGCAGTATATTGTGAAACCGATACCCTATACGACACTCCAAATCCTCTAAGGTATATCCTTCCAGCATAATCATCAACCTTTCAAAACAAAGAGCAGTACGCTCGGCGGACTGCTCTTATTGAAATCATTATCATAATGAGTTTCTTTTGTTATTTCATTGCTTAGTTCAGAGCACCCTTAATCAACTCTACCGCTTCTTCAACGGTGGTAATCTTCTCTGCCTTCTCAGCAGGGATTTCAATGTCAAATTCCTCTTCAATACCCATGATAATCTGAAATACATCCAGAGAATCTGCTCCAAGGTCATCCATAAAGGTAGTTTCCATTGTAATCTCGTCCGTATCCACGTTTAATACTTCTGCAATGACTTTTTTTAATTTTTCAAATTCCATCTTTTTTTCCTTCTTTCTTTAATCTTCAAGAACAATTTGTTCCTTTATTTTTTCATTTATATTCTGTTCTTTAAATGCAATGCATTGTAAGATAGAATGTCTGATTTCAATTGCTTTACTGCTTCCATGTGTCTTGACCAGTAGACCGTTCAAGCCAAGCAGCGGTGCTCCGCCGTATTCTTCCGTGCTGAAACCCTTCAGTGTCTTCTTCAGTGTCGGTTTTACAAGAAGCGCCCCTATCTTGCTTCTCAGGCTGCTCATCATGCCATCCTTTATCTTTTGAATCAGGACCGAGCTCACTCCTTCCAGCATCTTCAATACCACATTTCCAGCAAAGGCCTCACATACGATTACATCTGCCGCGCCCATGGGTACATCTCGGGCTTCAATATTTCCCACAAAATTAATCTCGGGACAGCTCTTCAGCAGCGGATAGGTTTCTTTGGTCAGCGCATTTCCCTTCTCTTCCTCCGCTCCGATGTTCAAAAGACCGACTCTGGGGTTGCTGACTCCAATCACGCTCTCCATATAGATGCTGCCCATCTTGGCAAACTGCAGTAGCTGTGAGGGACGGGCGTCCACATTGGCTCCGCAATCCAGAAGAAGACTGACTCCGTTTTTATTTGGAATAATCGGCGCAAGCGGAGGTCTCTCAACCCCCTTTATCCTGCCGACGATTACCTGACCGCCGACCAGTACCGCTCCGGTACTTCCGGCCGATACAAGAGCATCACATACCCCATCCTTTACCAGATAGAGAGCCTTAACCAACGAGGAATCCTTCTTTCGGCGAATTGCCATTACCGGAGGTTCCCCAGTCTCAATAACTTCCTCTGCATGTACGATTTCCAGCTGTTCGGCATCATATGTATATTTCTTCAGTTCTTCCCTGATAACAGGTTCCCGCCCTACCAGAAACACCTTTACACGCTTGTCTTCCGTGATGGCTTCCACTGCTCCCTTGATTATTTCCGCCGGTGCATTGTCGCCACCCATGGCATCCAGTGCCACGTTCACCATTTCAGCCATTTACTGTACCTCGCTGTATTTCTATTACCGCTTTTTTACTATACTAAACCCCTATATAAAAATCAAGCATTATTTATTCAGATATTATCATTCCGGCAAAATTATTTTTTCATCGCAAAAAGCTGCCGGTGCAAAAACACCGGCAGCCAATCTGCTGAACTCATACAAATCTGCACAAAAGCTTATTCAACATCAATAACCTGCTTTTTGTTATAAGAGCCACAAGCCTTGCACACTCTGTGAGGCGCCATCAGCGCACCGCACTTGCTGCACTTTACCAGAGCAGGAGCGCTCATTTTCCAGTTTGCTCTCCTCTTATCTCTTCTGCTTTTAGAAGATTTATTCTTAGGACAAATAGACATCGTTACACCTCCTTATTTGCATTAAAAATATCTTGAATCGCTGCCATGCGCGGGTCAGGGACGAAAGTATCACATCCGCACTCCCTCTCGTTTCGATTCTGTCCGCAAACAGGACATAACCCTTTGCAATCTTCCTTGCACAGAATCTTTGCAGGCCAGCTGCCAATGATTTCATTGTACACAAAAGTCTCCACATTCAGCTGATAACCCTCCATAAAGCTCAGGTCATCTACCACTTCATCTTCCGAAGCAAATTCCGGGGAAGTCACAACTCTCTCGAACTCAAGCTCAAGGAAAGTCGGGACCTCAGCCAGGCAACGATCACATGCTGTTCTGAATACTACTCTTACATTTCCCTTAATCTCTGCTTTCCCGGCTTCAATATTGGTAATGTTCAGGATAACATTTGACTTATTGGAGATTTCATAGCACCCTGCTCCACCGTCAAAAACCGTCATCTCAAGAGGTACTTCCAAATTCATGTGCCTGCCTTCGGATGTCAACACATCAGATAAATTCACTAACATAGCGGCTCCCATGCATAAAAACAAGGCATCTTCATTTCACACACTGATTCATTATACATAGGAGATATGTATTTGTCAACAAATTTTTTATAATATATTGTGTACAATACTCTCGTAAACTCTATAATTTGTTCTTAATTGCTTTCTTTCAGCCGGCGAAAATAAATGTCTATTCCTTCCGCTATTCCTGTCGCCACTTTGTTCTGGTACTCCGCGTCAAGCAGATTCTCTCTCTCCTCTGGATTACTGATAAATCCGGTCTCAATCAGGCAGGATGGCATAAATGTTTCCCTTACCATATGTAAATCACCCTCCTGCACGCTTCTGCTTCTGGTCTGTGTGTAGGCCACCACTTTTTCCTGTATCAGGGCTGCAAGCTCCTGACTGTCATCGGAGCCATACCAGGTTTCCACACCCTTAATATCCGTCTGTTCAAAATAATTCTGATGTATGCTGACACAGACATCGGCTTTAATATCATTTGCAATATCCGTTCTGTCAGACAGATACAAATGAGAATCATCCTCCCTTGTCAATATCACCACATAACCCATTTCCATCAGCCGGTCGCGAGTCTTCATTGCAATGGCAAGATTAATCTCCTTCTCCAGACAGGTACCCACATTGGAACCCACATCATATCCTCCGTGTCCCGGATCAATGACAATCAGCGGTATTCCCTCGTGCTCCGGCACATAGATATTTACCTTTTCCTGTTCCGGTAATTCCAGTACTACATTTCCGGGGGTCTTCGTCGTCAAATCCTCTGTCTGAGATTGCTGTGGTTCCTTGGTCCCTGCTTCCGAGGCACCGGATGCAAATGCTCCTTGAACTTTACTTTCGTCCTGTTTCCCGATGAAGATTTTTAACAAGACAAATACGAGAACCAGTGCCAATACACAGGCACTTACAATCAACAACACCTTCGGGATAGTTCCCGGCCTTCTCCTACGTCTCCACGCCACTTGCTGTCACTGCCTCCCCCATTTCAAGCCTTCTGTCCTGTGAGTTCAACAGTCTCACGGGCAATGGCGAGCTCCTCATTTGTGGGAATTACCATTACCTTTGTCTTGCTTCCCGGTGTTGTGATTTCAATATCCTGGCCCCGCTTTGCATTTTCTTCTTCATCAAGCTCTATGCCGAGATACCCGAGATATCCACAGACAAGAGTGCGTACCAGAGGAGCATTTTCACCCACACCGGCGGTAAAGCAAATCACATCCACACCATTCATTGCTGCAACATATGCGCCAATCTGCTTGGCCACCCGATAGCAGAAGGTTTTCATGGTACGCACGGCATTCTCATCACCATTGTTGTATCCGTCCTCAATATCGCGGAAATCAGAGGAAAGATTGTCGGAAAGCCCCAGCACACCTGACTTTTTATTTAAAACATTCATTACCTCGTCAATATTTTTGTTTTCCTTATGGGCGATGAACTCAATAATTGCAGGGTCAATATCTCCGGAGCGGGTTCCCATAATCAGTCCCTCCAAAGGAGTCAGTCCCATGGAGGTATCTATACATTTCCCATTCTTCACCGCAGAAACGCTGGCACCATTTCCCAGATGACAAACGATAATCTTCAGGTCCTCATACTTCCTGTTCAGCACCTCGGCTGCTCTTTTTGACACATAGGAATGGCTTGTACCGTGGAAACCGTATCTTCTGATTTTATACTTCCGATAGTAATCATAGGGCAGCCCGTACATATAGGCTTCCTCCGGCATAGTCTGATGAAAAGCCGTGTCAAATACGGCGACCATAGGAGTGGAGGGCATCAGCTTTCTGCAGGCATTGATTCCGATAAGATTTGCCGGATTGTGCAGAGGAGCCAAATCGTTGCACTCCTCAATTGCCTTGAGAACCCCGTCGTCTATCAATACCGACTGTGCAAATTTTTCTCCCCCGTGAACAACTCTGTGCCCCACGGCACCGATTTCATCCAGTGTCTTGACTACTCCGGTCACCGGATTTGTCAGCGCTTCCAGCACCAGCCGTATGGCCTCTGTATGGTCCGGCATGGGAGTCACTGTCTTTTCCTTGTCTCCTCCTGCCGGTGTATAGGAAATCATGCTTCCTTCAATACCGATTCTCTCACACAAGCCCTTAGCAAGCCATTCTTCCGTCTCAGAATCGATGAGCTGAAATTTCAGTGAAGAACTGCCGCAATTGATGACTAAAACCTTCATTTTCCTGTTTCCTTTCATCCTATTTTCTTATTTGTTAAACCAACTGTGCCTGAACGGCTGTCAATGCAACAACGCCCACAATATCCTGCCAGGAGCAGCCCCGGGACAAATCATTAACCGGCTTTGCAATACCCTGAAGCATGGGACCGTAGGCCTGCGCACCGCCCAGTCTCTGGACCAGCTTATACCCGATATTTCCCGCGTCAAGATTGGGGAAAATCAGCACGTTGGCCTTACCGGCCACAGCGCTTTCCGGTGCCTTGGTTTTTGCCACGCTGGGAACCAGTGCCGCATCCGGCTGAAGTTCTCCGTCAATGGTCAGGTGGGGATACTCTTCCCTGGCAATTCTGGTAGCCTCAACCACCTTGTCCACCAGAGGATGCTTGGCACTTCCCTTTGTGGAATGGCTCAGCATTGCAATAATCGGCTTGGGACCAATCAGTGCCTTGAAGCTTCTGGATGAGGTATCCGCGATAGCCGCCAGCTCCTCTGCTGTGGGATCCTGATTCAGACCACAGTCCGCAAACAGAAATGCACCATTTTCCCCCATATCCTTGAACTGCGTATCCATAATAAAAAATCCGGAAACCAGCTTAACTCCGGGGGCCGTTTTCAGAATCTGAAGAGCAGGTCTTAAGGTATCTGCAGTGGAATGGCAGGCACCGGCAACCAGCCCGTCTGCATCATTGGCCTTCACCATGACAATGCCGTAGGTTATATAATCAGCCAAAAGAATCTCCCTTGCTTTTTCGGGAGTCATGCCCTTGGCTTTTCTGGTCTCATACAGCAGATTTACATAGTCTTCCAGCCTGCCGTCTGTGGCAGGATTGACGACTTTTATACCTGAGAGATCTACTTCCAACCAGCCTGCACCGTCCATGATCTTCTCCTTATTTCCGATCATGATAATATTGGCAATTCCCTCCTCCATTATTTTTGCCGCAGCCAAAAGTGTCCTCTTGTCATTCGACTCGGGAAGGACAATGGTCTTCTTGTCCAATCTTGCTCTCTCTTTAATTGTGTCAATGTACGACATCTCTTTTCTCCTTTCAGCGGATAACCGCATATGTGTCTGTACAAATATTGTTTAGTATATTATACTAGACAAAAACCATGTATACAAGAGTCAGTAATCAATATTTTAAGAGGATTCATATGAAAATTAACGGTATCATTGCAGAATACAATCCATTCCATAATGGTCATAAGTACCATCTGGAAACCACCCGACGTCTCACAGGCGCAGATTACACCGTTGCGGTCATCAGCGGTAACTTCGTACAGCGCGGAGGCCCTGCCCTTACAGACAAGCACACCAGAGCAGAGATGGCACTCAGGAATGGTGCAGACCTGGTATTGGAGCTTCCGCCCTATTATGCCACTGCCAGTGCGGAATGCTTTGCCTATGGTGCCGTGGCAGTTCTGGAGGGATTGGGACTGATTACAAACCTTTCTTTTGGAAGTGAATGCGGGAATCTGGATATCCTTTCCCGCATTGCATCCCTGCTGGCAGAGGAACCCGAAGACTTTACCTGCATTCTGAAATCAAAGCTGTGTGAAGGGCTTACCTTCCCTGCAGCCAGAGCCGCCGCAATCTCCCGGTATTTCTCCGATTCCGAAATTCCCGCCCATATTCTTTCCTCACCGAACAATATTTTGGGCATTGAGTACCTCAAGGCCCTGTTCCGATTAAACAGCAGCATTGTTCCCCTCACCATTAAGCGCCACGATTCCGGATATCACAGCGACAAAACCACTGGAAAATACTGTTCGGCCTCGGCACTGCGGAAAGCACTTTTGTCTTCCGTACCCATATCCGAGCTGACAGAGAGCATCCCCGGGCCGGCAGCGGCGTTGCTGTCCTCTGTCCCCCAGACAGCATCGTTTGTCTGTGAAGATGATTTCTCCGAAATTTTATACTATAAACTTCTGTCAGAAAGGGACCGGGGGTACGAAGAATATCCTGACGTATCCAGAGAGCTGTCCGACCGAATCAGAAACAGGCTGAGCGAATACCGTGGTTTCAATGCTTTCTGTAATCTGTTAAAGACCAAAGAGCTTACCTATACAAGAGTCAGCCGATGCCTCCTGCATATTATGCTGGACCTCAAAGAAGACACCCCTTCTCTTGTCAGGGGAAAATCCGCCGTTCCCTATGTAAGGGTTCTGGGTTTTCAAAGAGCCGCCTCCGAACTGCTTTCCTGTCTCAGCAAAAGCTCTTCCATCCCCATAATCACAAGACTTGCGGATGCCGAAGAAAAGCTGTCTGATGAAGCATTTACACTGTTTCAAAAGGACCTTCGAATCAGCCAGCTCTACCTGGGTGTCGCTGCCCAAAAAAGAAAGAGTGTACCCCTTAACGAGTACACTCATCCCATGGTTATTATATAATCGTTCTTTCTTAATTCTTAAAGCTGTGAATGGGGGCAGGGATTCTGCCTCCCCTGTTCACAAAGTCATCACAGGAAAATCCGTTGACAGGCATAATCGGTGCATATCCCAAAAGACCGCCAAACTCCACCGTTTCTCCCACACCTTTCCCGATAACCGGGATGACACGGACTGCCGTGGTCTTCTGATTTACCATGCCGATTGCCATTTCATCTGCTATGATTCCGGAGATGGTTGTGGCTTTCGTGTCTCCGGGAATGGCAATCATATCTAAGCCAACCGAGCATACGCAGGTCATGGCTTCCAGTTTTTCCAAGGTAAGGGCTCCGGCGCGCACCGCATCAATCATGCCCTGATCTTCGCTGACGGGAATAAAAGCACCGCTTAAGCCTCCTACATAAGAGGATGCCATAACGCCTCCCTTTTTCACCTGATCATTCAAAAGTGCCAACGCTGCCGTGGTACCGGGAGCACCGGCATGTTCCAGTCCAATCTCACAGAGAATATCTGCCACACTGTCACCGATTGCAGGTGTCGGTGCCAGAGAAAGGTCCACGATTCCAAAGGGTACCCCCAGTCTTGCGGAAGCTTCTTTTGCAACCAGCTGTCCTACACGTGTTACCTTAAATGCTGTTTTCTTGATGGTCTCACAGAGAATTTCAAAGCTCTCTCCACGCACCTTTTCCAGCGCAGTCTTGACCACGCCGGGACCACTGACGCCAACATTGATTATCTTGTCCGCCTCTGTCACACCATGGAACGCTCCCGCCATAAAAGGATTGTCATCCGGCGCATTACAGAACACCACGAGCTTTGCACAGCCCAGGGAATCATCTTCTTTGGTGTATTCCGCAGTTTCACGGATAATCTCTCCCATCAGCTTTACGGCATCCATATTGATACCGGTTTTGGTGGAGCCCAGGTTCACAGAACTGCAAACCCTTTCCGTCGTGGAAAGTGCCAACGGAATGGAACGGATTAAAAGTTCATCCGCCGGGGTCATGCCTTTGCACACTAACGCGGAATATCCTCCGATAAAGTTTACTCCCACCTCATGAGCAACCTTGTCCAGAGTTTTTGCAATTGACGCAAAATCCTCTATGGTCTTACATGCCGCACCGCCCACCAGGGCGATGGGGGTTACGGATATTCTTTTATTCACAATGGGAATACCGAACTCTCTGGAGATTTCCTCGCCGGTTTTTACCAAATCCTTTGCTGCCTGATGAATCTTATCATATATCTTTTGATTTAATTTCTGCAAATCGGAATCAATACAATCAAGGAGACTGATACCCAGAGTAATCGTACGAACATCCAGATTTTCCTTCTCAATCATATCGTTTGTCTCAGTAACTTCGTATAGATTAATCATTCCCTCGCCAGCCTTTCATTCCTTAGATTCTGTGCATGGAGTCAAAGATTTCTTCCTTTTGGCACTTGATGATAACTCCAATCTGTTCACCCAATGCCTTCAGTTCGTCGGCAATGTCTCCAAACTGCTTATTGCAGCTGTTTGTATCCACAATCATCATCATGTTAAAATATCCCTGCACAATGGTCTGGGAAATATCCAGAATATTGATGCCATTCTCCGCCAGATAAGTACATACCCTGGCAATAATACCCACCGTATCTTTTCCTACTACCGTAATGATTGTCTTCTTCATGTAATTTCTGCTCCGTTCCTGCGCAAATGCGCAAAATAATCATTTATGTTACATTAAACTACATTCTGATGAATTTTGCAAGCCATAAAAGCTGTCAACCCCCGTGCCTTTCCCTCCGGTATGTTTTTTCAGATAATCACCGGACTTGTAACCTCACTTCGCGATGCCACCCGAATGTCGAAATCACCGGCTTTATACGGGTTATCATCCATATTAATCTCCATCCGCACGGATTCAAAGGCAAGCTCAGGCAGATTATTCTCCTTGCTGAGGTGTCCCAAAAGTACTGTTTTCAATCTGTCATGGAGAATTCTGCAGAGAAGTCTCCCTGAATTTTCGTTTGACAGATGCCCTCTGTCCCCCAGAATACGCTGTTTCAAATAATACGGATAGGGTCCCACCTGTAGCATATTCACATCATGGTTTGCCTCCAAAAGCAGGGCATCCATTCCCCTCAGACACTCCACGGTATAATCATTGTATATCCCCAGGTCCGTACACACAGCCACTCTTCTGCTTCCCTGTGAAATCCGATACCCTACCGGCTGGGCGGCATCATGAGAAATCCTCATAGGATTCACTGTCAAATCTTTGATGATAAACTTCTCGTCCTCCTTCACCTCATAAAAAAGATTCCAATCCACATTGCCCAGTCCGCTGCTTTTTCTCATCGCATCAATAGTGCCCCGGGTAGCATACACGGGAATTTCATATTTTCTTGCAATAATTCCCAGCCCGCTGATATGATCTGCATGCTCGTGGGTGATAAGGATACCGTCAATGTCCCTTCCGTTAAGCTCCAGTTCCTTCAGGCCTGCTTCCGTCCGTTTTCCGCTGATTCCCACGTCAACCAGCAGATGCGTGGCCTCAGATCCCACATAAATGCAGTTGCCGCTGCTCCCGCTGGCGATGCTGCATAATCTCATAGTAATATCCTCTCATTCACTCCTATCGTTCTTTCCAGTAAATCTCAATCCTGTCGCCTTCGTTCAGGGGTTCCATATATTCCGCATCTCTGCCGTTCAACTGGGTGACAATGGAACGTCCCTGGGAATGATTCAGATCAAAATCTATAAATGAAAATACATCCACAAACACATAGCTGCTCTTGCCGGAAAGAACCACCGGTGTCTTATTGACAATCACTGTCATCTCGTTCTTTCCCTCAGTCTGTACCGACGTGGCGTTTTCCGTTATCGTTTCAACTTCCTGTTCCTGCACAATGGTTTCGTCTTTATCGTTCTTCTGTTCCTGCGGCCCCTCCAGTTCTTCATAAGTCAGTTCTGCATTCACATCCCAGTTCAAGGTGAAGTTTTCATAAACTCTTGTGTCTGTTTTTGCAGGAATCTCATTTACCGTTATCCTGCCCCCAAGAGGCACATCCATAAACTCAGCGATCTCCCTCACCGTATAAAAATTCTGTACTTTGATATCGTCATTTTCCTGAATAGGATAATACTCATTTTCCATTTTGCCGTTGACAAAGGCTGTTCTGGGCAGATCAATTCCGGTGCCGTTGACACAGACATGAAGCCGTTCCGTCATCTCCGGCAGCCTGCCAAGCTCCATGGCTGCAGCCTCTCCGGCTGTGGATATGGTTACCTGGATTCTGTCACCGTTATGTACCTGACTGTAGATATCTGCACCCTCCCCATTGACCCGGATAACCGCTGCTTCTCCGGGAATGCCTCTCACAATACGGCTCTTTCCATTGACCTTAAAAGTCAGCGCATCACCTCTCTTGGGAAAAAGATCCTCATTGGACAATTCGCACTGTACCGCTGCATCTGCAACCGTCAGTTTCCCGTTGTCATAAAGCTTTACATGCTTTCCGTTGAAATCCACAAAGATAAAGCTGTTGCTCTGCTGATAATAGCTTAAACAGATACCGATGGGCGTTACCATCAGGGAATTGTTCTGAGGATTCTTATTTTCAAACACAACGGACTGCATGACCTCCTGTCCCCGGATAGCCACACGTTCCTTTGGAATTCCAAGCTGCTCCGCCAGGCTCTCTGTATACCCCGGAATCATTCCGCCTCCGCCGACTACAAACACAGCGCTGACTGCCTTTTCTCCATTCAGTTCCCTGATACAGGCAGCCACCTGCTCCGTCATCTCCTTCACATGGTCCGAAAGTATGTTTTTTACTTCCTCCGAAGTGATTGTCTGGGGCAGACCCATAATATCCACATAATCCACGGTTTCAACGCTTCCGGCCTGACGCTTAATTCTTTCCGCTGTCTCAAAATCCACCAGACAATGCTGTACAATGATATCGGTCAGACTGTCTCCCGCAACAGGAATCATACCGTAAGCTGTGATTGTGCCTTCCCTGGTAATAGAAATATCGCTGGTTCCGGCTCCTACGTCCACCAGTGCCATGTTAAGCATCCTGAATTTTTCCGGAATTGCCAGCTGAATTGCTGCAATGGGCTCCAGCGTCAGATTTGCCACCTGAAGTCCTGCCTGCTCTACTGCCTTGTACAGACCGTCTACCACGTCATCCGGAAGAAAGGTTGCTATCAGGTCAATTCCTATGCTTCTGGCCTTATGATCCTCGAGATTTCCCATCTGATAACCGTTGAGATAGTATCTCATGGGCGTATAGCCTACGCAGTAAAACTTCATATCAGTGTCATTGTTTTTTACAAACTCATCATAAGCCGCTTCAACCCCCAGGGTAGAAAGGCTGTAGACATCCTCCGCAGTCACTTCATGGTCCTCATCAAATTTTTGTTCCGCGTGGGTGGTAATCGTGCGCAGAACCCTGCCGGCCGCAGCGATACATACTTTCGTCAGTTTACAGTTCAGTTCCGCCTCCAGCTGTTCCCTGACATATGTAATCGTCTGACCGACCTTGCCGATATCATGAATCTGTCCGTCCAGCATGGCCCTGGTGTCATGCTCCTTGGAATACTGCGCCAGCACATGAAATTTTGTACCGTTTATATAGCCGACAGTACCCACTATGCTTCTGGTACCGATGTCCAGACCGAATACAAGCTGTCCCTGCCCGTCTCTCATTCCCGCCATGAATAAGCCTCCAACCTTTTATCTATCATACGACAGCTGTCCTCCAGAGAACCGCTGTTATCAATTACAAAATCACAATTCTGACGAAACTGCTCTTCGGAGAGCTGTTGTCCCATTATACTGTCAATCTTTTCTTCGCTGTAGCCTCTTGCCCTTTTTAGTCTTTCACGTCTCACGGATTCCTCGGCGTAAACATACCACATCTCATCCACCAGTTCCTTGTATCCGCATTCAATCAGCAATGCCGCCTCCACAAAAAAAAGCTCCGTTTCCCCCTTTTCCCGTGCGGCCTCAAGTCGCTCCAGCAGGAAACTTCTCACCGCCGGATGAATCAGTGCATTTACCTTTTCCAAAAGAGTATCATCACCGAAGATTTTTTCCGCCATCCTTGCCTTATGAATCCTTCCGTCGGATGCAACAACATCCTCTCCCAGAAGCTCAATAAGCGCCCTGTAGCATTCTGTTCCCGGTTCTTTTACCAGATGCGCCACTTCGTCTGCGAGATAAATCTCACATAGATAATGCTTCCTGATATAGCTTAATATCTCTGATTTCCCGGCTCCTATTCCACCGGTGATTCCGATAAAGACCGGACTATTTCGCCTCATACCAGTTTTCTCCCGTGTGCAGATCAATTTCCAATGTAACGGCAAGCTTCGCCGCCGACTTCATATTCTCTGTCAGGATTTCTTTCACCTGTGCCTCTTCTTCCAGTAATGTTTCAATTACCAGTTCGTCATGAACCTGCAAAATCAACCTGGATTTCAGCCCAGCTTCTCTCAATGCTCTCCATACCCGGATCATTGCAATCTTGATAATATCCGCCGCCGTACCCTGAATGGGAGAATTCATAGCCACACGCTCTCCGAAAGAGCGCTGCATGAAATTGGAGGAGGCCAGCTCCGGTATGGGTCTCCTTCTGCCAAACATTGTGGTGGAATATCCCTTTTTCTTTGCTTCCTCAACCAACCCGTCGATAAAGGTCTTCACCTTTGGATAGGTGGCAAAATACTGCTCAATATACTCTGCAGCCTCCTTCCGGCTGATGCTGAGATCCTGACTGAGTCCAAAGGAACTGATACCATAGACAATGCCAAAATTCACCGCCTTGGCGTTACGCCTCTGCAAATCCGTAACCTCCTCGAAGGGAGTGTGAAACACCTTTGCCGCCGTGATTCTGTGGATATCCTGTTCCTCGCGATAGGCCTCAATCAGCTGCTCATCCCCTGACATGTGTGCCAGCACTCTGAGCTCAATCTGGGAATAATCCGCATCCATGAATTCATAACCTGCGGCAGGGACAAAGACTTTGCGAATCCGCCTCCCCAGCTCCATTCTCATGGGAATATTCTGAAGATTCGGCTCCGTGGAGCTGATACGGCCGGTGGCCGTAATCGTCTGATTAAAGTTGGTATGAATCCTCCTGTCTTCGCCGATAAAAGCGGCAAGTCCGTCGGCATAAGTGGACTTCAGTTTGGTCAGTCCTCTGTACTCCAATATATCCCTGACAATGGGGGTGTCCTCCGCCAGTTTTTCCAGCACATCAGCGGCAGTGGAATACCCTGTCTTTGTCTTTTTGCCCCCGGGAAGATTCATTTTTTCAAACAGAACCTCCCCAAGCTGTTTGGGCGAGTTGATATTAAACTCTACCCCGGCCTGCTCATGAATGGAGTGCTCCAGTTCCTGAATCCTTGTCACAAGGGCATCTCCATACTCCTTTAATTCCTGCCTGCGCACTTCCACACCTATGCGCTCCATATCATAAAGCACCAGCGAAAGCGGCATCTCTATCTCTCTCATCAGCCCTTCCATACCGGCCGCCTGTAGTTTTTGCTGCAAAACCCCGGCAGCCGCTAAGGAAACATAAGCACCATAGCAACAATACACGGCAAACTTCTCCGGCAGTTGTCCTGCGGCTTCCCCCATGCTCAGCTTACCGAAGCTCTCTGTTTTTCCGGGAATCAACAGCCCTAAATGCTCAGAGGCTACTGTCTCCAAATCATAATCATTTTTCAGGGGATTTAAGAGATAAGCTCCGATCAAAACGTCAAAATACCTGTCCGTGGAATCCTGTTCCAGAAAACCATACATTTTTTTTATATCAAAGGCCGCAATGTGAACCCTGCCGGAAAGCTGCTTCAAAACTTTCTTAAGTTCCCCTATATCTGTTTTTTCCCTATCATCCTCACTGTTATCAAACAAAGAAAGCTGCTCATTTTCCGGTTCCTTAACGCTGCAAAAGCAGGTTTCTCCTTTGGTAAAAGAAACCGCAATTCCGCGCAGTCTCCCGGCTTCATCCGCCTTATTTTTCCCTCCCTTGGCATCCTCAAGGGCCAGATAAAGTCCGACAGCAGCTCCCTCTCTCAACTTCTCCAGTCTTGCTGTCAGTTCTTTTATGTTCTTCAAGACAACAAAGTTCTTCAAAATATCTTCGTTATTTATTTTCGTCTCAGACTCCTGAAAACGGCCCAGCATATTCTTGAACTCCAGCTGCTTAAATATCTGATAGGCTTCAGGAGTGAAATATCCGTCTGCATTTGCCTTGTCGTAATCCAGGTCAATATCACAATCCGTTTTAATGGTGGCAAGGACCTTGCTCAGGTCGGCAAGCTTCCTGTTTTCCGCCAATGATTCCCGAATACTTTTCTTTGAAATCTCCTCCAAATGGGCATAGATATTCTCCAGGGAACCGTACTGTACCATCAGGTCGGCAGCGGTCTTCTGTCCCACCTTGGGCACTCCCGGAATATTATCAGCAGTATCCCCCATCAGTGCTTTTAAATCAATGAACTGCATGGGCGTCACCTGATATGCACGCAACACATCCTCCGGATAGTAATCCTCAATCTCCGTCCTGCCCATCTTTGTTTTCGGAATTCTGATTTTGATATGCTCATCTGCAATCTGCAGCAGATCCCGGTCTCCGGATACCAGGGACACTTCAATTCCCCTACTCTGGGACTTCTTTGCAATTGTGCCAAGTATATCATCCGCCTCCAGCCCCGGGCATTCCATAATCACCACACCCATGGCCTGCAGTACTTCCTTCATCACCGGCACCTGCTGACGCAGTTCCTCCGGCATAGGCTTTCTTGTCCCCTTGTAGGCCTCGTACAGCTTGTGTCGGAAGGTGGGAGCATGTACGTCAAAAGCCACTGCAAGATAATCCGGCTTTTCTTCGTCCAGAATCTTAAATAAAATATTCAGAAAACCATAGATGGCATTGGTATGCAGCCCCTGGGCATTGGTAAGGTCCGGGACGCCATAGAACGCCCGGTTCATAATACTGTGTCCATCTATCAAAACAAGCTTTCTGCCGTCACCCATACCCTCTAATCCAACCTTTTCAACCTTGCATGCTCCGGCTTAATGGCACCGGACTTCGCAATTTCATTTATTGTTACAGCATCATATAAATTATGATTCCCGTAAAAATGCACATTGCCACTACTTCCAATATTTCACCGGCCATAGAAAATCTGCCGTAGAATTTTACCTTACGTTTTGCTTCCTCAAATCTCTGATTAAGCTCTCCCTGTAAGTCAAAAGCATTTCCCTGTTCCAATCGCTGAATACCTTCCGTAACAAGGAACTGGATTACCAGCTCCTCCTTACAGTCAGGGCATTGCTCCATGTGCTCATTGAAGCTCTTGAGCTTGAAATAATCCAGTTTTTTTTCAATATAGTCAGGAATCAGCTGTTCAAATTCCTTACAATTCATAAGCACTTCTCCAGCGCCTGTGCAATGTCGGCGATTAAGTCCTCCTTGTCCTCGATACCACAGCTGATACGAATTAGTTCTGCCGGCACTCCCGCCGCCTTCAGCTGCTCATCCGTCATCTGACGATGTGTACTGGTTGCGGGATTGAGGCAACAGGTACGTGCATCCGCCACATGTGTCTCTATCGCTGCTATTTTCAAATTCTTCATAAAGATACCGGCTGCTTCCCTTCCACCCTTTAAGCCGAAGGATACCACGCCGCAGCTTCCCTTGGGCAGATACTTCTGTGCCAGAGGATAATACTTATCCCCGGGAAGACTGCAATAATTCACATAGGCAACCTTGTCATGATGTGAAAGGAAATCCGCAACGGCATATCCGTTCTCACAATGCTGTCTGACCCTGACATGCAGGCTCTCCAAACCAAGGTTCAGAATAAATGCATTCTGAGGGCTCTGAATTGAGCCAAAATCTCTCATGAGCTGTACGGTACACTTGGTGATGAAGGCACCTTCCTTACCGAATTTTTCTGCGTAAGTTACACCGTGATAACTGTCATCGGGAGTGCAAAGTCCCGGATATTTGTCCTTATGAGCCATCCAGTCAAACCTGCCGCTGTCCACAATGGCTCCGCCTACGGCTGCGCCATGTCCGTCCATATATTTGGTGGTGGAATGCGTCACAATATCTGCTCCCCATTCAAAAGGTCTGCAGTTAATGGGTGTCGCAAAGGTATTATCGACAATCAGCGGAACTCCGTGTGCATGAGCACACTTTGCAAATTTCTCAATATCGAGAACGGTGAGTGCGGGATTGGCAATAGTCTCTCCAAACATCGCCTTTGTATTCACCTGAAATGCCGCATTCAATTCTTCTTCATCGGCATCCGGGTTGACAAAAGTCACTTCGATTCCCATTCTTTTCATGGTTACTGCAATCAGATTGAAGGTACCGCCGTAAATAGTGCTGGATGCCACAATATGGTCTCCGCAGCTGCAGATATTAAACAGCGCATAAAAATTGGCAGCCTGACCGCTGCTGGTCAGCATAGCCGCTGTTCCGCCCTCCAGCTGTGCTATCTTTGCAGCCACATAATCGTTGGTGGGATTTTGAAGTCTGGTATAGAAATAGCCGCTGGCTTCAAGGTCGAACAGCTTTCCCATATCCTCGCTGGTATTATATTTAAAGGTCGTACTCTGAACGATGGGAATCTGTCTGGGCTCCCCGTTTCCCGGTGTATAGCCTCCCTGTACACATACGCTGTCAATTTTCATTTTATCCTTGCCTTTCCGACGGCTCTGATAGCTTCCGTCATTCGTAATTTTTGTACACAAAAACCATTTCCAGTATACACAGTTTTGCAGAGAAATTCAACTTAAAATAAGAAAACAAATGATATCAACAACTCTCCCGCCGCAAGTATGGCAGGTATCTTTTCATGCTCTCCGTTTTTTTTCAGTTTCAGGAACTGAAACAACATATTCTGCAGGGCAGAAAGCACCACACACAAAAGCCCTGCATTCCTTGCAACCACAATATATACCGCAGCCAGTACCATAATACAGGACAGTTCATTGGTAATGCTCATATTCATCTGGCCGCCAAGATCCACCAGGTGGGATTCTCTCTCATAAATCAAATCCCATACAGCCTGCGCATACACACGGAAAAAGGCTGTAAAGGAAATTCCAAAGCACACATACATGATACCTGTCCATTGGAATATCCCGGCAGCGAAACCAAGGGCATTGACAATGATACAAAACCTCATCTCTTCTTCTCCTGTTGTTGGATCTTCTATCAATCCTCTGTGTCTTGTTTACCTCATTATAGTTGTCAGAATATGGTCTGTCAATCAACCCTGACCGGCCCTTTTCCAAAGAAAAACAAAAAAGCAAGGGAAAAACGGCTGTTTCTCCCTTGCAAATATCACTATTTTCCGAATGGAAGCTCATCCGGTTTCCCGCCTTTGGATCTTAGTCCTGGGCTACTACCTCTCTGTAAAACTCCGCGTAATCGCTTCTTCCTTCCTTGGTAAACTGGATTGCGGTTCTGGGATGCTGATTAAGAAGTCCTGTCATCAGATACTGAAGATCATAACCCCAGACAGTTCCTTCTTTTTTCAGCTGATTCATGTAACTGTCCACAAACTGGATAGCCGGATATACGTTGTATTTGGGATTTCTCAGAAAGCCTAAGAGCAACTCCATTGCGCAGTTGCCGGCTCCTCTCCCCATGGACGCATAAGTTGCATCCAGCCAGTCTACGCCGTCGCCCACAGCTTCAATGGTATTGGCAAAAGCCAGCTGCTGATTATTGTGCGCATGAATTCCAACCTTCTTGCCGTATTTTGCCGCCACATTCAAATAGGTGTCTGCCAGACGTGCCATCTGTTCCGGATAAAGTGCACCATAGCTGTCTACAATATACAGCACATCCACCGGTGTCTGACCGAGAATATCCAGCGCCACCTTCAATTCGCTCTCCTGTGCATTGGAGATTGCCATGATGTTACAGCTCACCTCATACCCCTTGTTTGCAGCATCTTCTATCATTTCAACCGCTCCCGGAATGGTGTTCAGATAAGTTGCAACGCGAATCAAATCAATAGGGCTGTCCTCTTTCTTGATAATATCCGTCTTGTAATCACAGCGGCCTACATCAGCCATTACGGCAATTTTCAAATCGGTGGCGTTCTCCCCCACAATGGCCCTGATGTCCTCATCCCTGCAGAACTTCCACTTGCCAAACTTATTGACATCAAACATGTCCTTGGAAGCTTTATAGCCAAACTCCATATAATCTACACCGGTACGCAGATTTGCCAGGTACAGAGCCTTAACAAATTCATCCGTAAAATAAAAATCATTTACCAGTCCGCCATCTCTCAGTGTAGCATCTACAACCTTTACGTCAGGTCGATATGCAATCAAATTAGATATCTCCTTCATCTGTTCTTTCTCCTCTTTGCCCTTTTTAAGGCTGCCGGTTTCCCGGATAGTCAGTTTTACAACCACGCTTTAAAGTTTAGCAGTTTAAAGTGCAGAAGTCAACACTGATTTTACATTCCTTATAAATTCTTTTACAATTTGGAAAAATTAGTCATTCAATCACACACACGGTTGTGAGATTATCCAGCCAGGTGGAACCGTCAAGTCTGCGCACATCCAGGGTATTAATCATGATAGATCTGGGGTGAACGGCATCATTGCTTTCTGCATCCTCAGGCACAAAATTACTTAAAGCACTGATAACATAGTATTTACCGTTTCTCTGTCCCAGATACATCATCATATGTCCGGGAAACCGCAAAAGGCTTCCCGTGGGCAGCTTATCCAAAACCTCCTTCTTTTCCGCCGTGCTCTTCTTGGTAATGTTATAGCGAGTTGCGGGAATAGAAGCCTGTTGTCCTGAATTTCTGGGAAATCTGAAGCCAAAACACCGATATACCTGATAGATGTACCCGGAACAGTCTGTCACATCATGTATACCGCCCCAACCATAGGCAGTTCCTATCATTTTAAAGGATTGTTTCAACAAATTCTCTTCGGTATAATCCATATATCCCACGGAGATGTCTTCTCCCATAGGAACGTAGGCATAGGTGGTACCTAAATAACCGTCCTCCTCCCTCACCGGCAGCTTAACCGTAATACAGCCGTAAGGAATTCGATCATAATCCACCTCTTTCAATTCCTCCTCCGTGGCAATTTGCAGCACACTTCCCATGGTAAGCACTGTCTCTGCAGTACCGGGGTCATAGGGATTCTTGTCCAGCACCACTCTCTTGCCTGTGACCACCATTATGTTATCATCCTTCTGCCAATCCAGCCACTGCTCCTTATCCCTGCAAAGGGCAATGGTATCAGCGCTGACCCAGCCGAAGGCTCTGTCACTGAACACAAAAAACCAATTGTTATCCAGGGAGGTGTGTAGAATTGCCACCGGTTCCGAAACCAGTAATTCAGAATTCTGAAACAGATCATAATACAGATTTTTCGCATTGTCTGTAACCAGGGCATCCGAAGGAAAAGCTCTTATGCTGGTGCGGTCTGTGGCAATACCGTAGCGTATCTGTGGGTTTGCCGGAATACCGTTTATATTGCGCTGGGAAGATATCTCATTTTGAAATTCCTGAGTCAGATTCTCTCCGTCCACATAATAATAATTTTTGGCAGGCATACTGAAATTCTCAATTAGCTGCTTTATATATCCTCTTGAGATGTTCTCTTTCAGATGAGGTAAATCAAACATTATCTGTGCCGGCGCAAACTGCTCCATCATTTTGCGGTTCAGCTCACAAATCTGCTCCCTTGTCATGATAATCTCACCGGCATTGCTGCCCATCCAGTATTCCGGCTTCATCATATCCGGCGTTACATTGGCGGTGAGTCTCACCATCTCCTCTTCAGATATCCCTTCAGTATAGCTTAATCCACTACCGTTTTCCGTATTTTCCGTCTCATATAGCTCTCCGTAAACTCCTGCAATACCAAGGTTCAAGTCAGCTTCCTCAGTTGCGGGCTGGCTGGAAATGTTTTGATTCATGGCAGCAGCTCCGTCCTTCCCGCAGCTACAGAGCATAATAGTTATGGAAGCCACGAAAAGCAAGCCTGTAAGTTTCTTTTGTCTCATACCTGACCTTTATCCTCCGAATTACGCATTATTCTTCTTTACTCATCCAGACATGACCAAGGATTTCCGCTGAGTTCAAAATTTGTCCAATTCCCAATGTTATCATCTCATATTTATTCTCACAAGTATCAAAATCCTTAATCAGTGCAGCAGGAACAGAAACCTCACAGACATATGTCTGGTTAAACAGGCGCATCTGGAAAGGACATTTTAATATTTTGGACATTCCCCTTATGGTAAGGCCTGCACTTTCTTCCTCCATCAGGCTCATAAACCTTTTTTCACTGTTTGCCACCTTTTCCGTTATATTATTCTCAGTCTCCGACTCAAGCTGGTCTCTGCACAATACCTCTCCATGCTCCAGATACGGAAACATGGCCTCCGAAATCAACAGCACCCCTTTCCAGCCAATCTTATATGTAAGCTGCCACTGGGTAATCAGCCAGTCATCTTTCTTCTTAAATTCTCTCAATACCATATTAGTTTCTCCCTTCCATTCATCAAGATAACCTTCTTCTTTGATTATGCTTTCCTTTCCTGTCCCTGTCAATGGAATTTTATTATGGGATACCCCTCATAAAAAGCGAAGCCTGCAAATACTCAGTTCCTTTCCCTGAATCATTCTCTCGTAATATCTCGGGAATATTTGGTCTTTGACAAATAAAAATGGGAGAACAAGGATTTCACTTCCGGCAGTCTTCTAAATTCCTCCACTGTCATATCGCCTGAGGCAAATCGTAATTTTCCCCCGGTTTCATTCAGATGGGTGATGAGCAAGGAAGCGCTTGTAGCACTTCCCGATATTCTCAAATCCTCCACAATGGGTAATATCATCTTCTCCGGTGAGGGATGCAGACTGTAGCGCAGACTCCCCTGCCAGGGATTAGGAACATTGGTCTCATCCGGCAATATCTCCCCTAACTCCCGAGGACTGCACTCACAGGGAAGCGGCCCTGCTCCGTGCCTGGTCAGATAGCTTCTCACCACATATATTACCTCATCCGGCTCCAGACCGCAGGATTTGAGAAACCGCACCGGATTGGTCAGTCCGGTTTTGGAGGCCGTCACATGAGGCAGACTGGGTTCCCAGTCCCAATCCAGCAAAAGCCCCTGCCCTGATTCAAAAATCACATTCTCATAATGTGTCAGAAATTCACTTTTATCCCCGACCAGGGTCACTTTCTCCCCGTTTCGTTTTATTTCGGCAGCAGCATTGACCAGCACACTGTCAAGCTTCAGAAGCTCCCTGTACTCTCCCAGTGTTTTCCGGGATAATCCCAATTCCTTCAGACGCATAGGGAGATAATCTCTTCGAATCTCCCGCATGCGGTTCAGCAAATCCTCCTCACTCCGGGATTTCACCAGCTTCATAGAGATACGAAAACCGGCGCGGTTTCGAAGCGTGGCCTCATAAATACCCATGCCACAGCTGCCGTGGCGTTTACTGCCCCTGGTTGTTTCCACTGCCATGTTCACCAGCACATCATCTACCAATGTAATGCAGGTATCCTCACAGGCATAGATGGAAGGCACAAAACCACAAACCTGCCGAAAGTCCTCCACCTCCTCCGAAAGCTTGAATAAATCCGGCAAATAAGTATCCGCCCACAAGGTATCCGCTCCTCGAAAGGACCCTGAAGACAACGCATGAAAGACAAAGCGTCTATCTTTCCCTGCCTCACACGGAAGTTCCACCGTATGCCCGGCCTGAGCCCCACCGTTATGCTTAACAATCAGCGCAGGAGACCCTTTTGCCGAAAAAAGGTCTGTTGCCAGACCTTTTCCCTCATCTCCGTATGCTCCTCCGATAATGACACGCACTTTTCTGCTCATTAAAAAAAGAAACCTCTCTTATTTTTGGACAAATCCAGTCCCTCCAGCACGTCCTCAACAATGGGACGAGCCAATTCCTCCCACTGTTGCACCACTCTGTCAGGTTTATCTCCATTCACACACTGCATGACACTGATTATAATCTCCGGAAGTCTTGAAATATTGCCCTTGGAAACAGTGATCAGATGTCCCGGAAGCAGCCGATGCAGCACATCGGGAATGCTTTGACTCCCCTTTTGAATATGGATGTGGAATACCTCATAGGAAGTCCTGGCCATCTCCAGCAAATCCACGGCGGAATAGCTCTTCCCGGGTTCATCAAAAATGGCCTGAATATCCCCTCCCGTGACCAGTTCGTGACAGTCAGAATCCCCAATGGTAAACAGAAATCCTTTTTTATTTCTCTTCACATAATTGTCCGTCACGGTGTGCTTTGCCGCAAAATACCAAAGCAGCGGATAATCCTCCGGCGCATCACCGCCACCACCCTCCAGCCACAAATCCAACAATTGCTCTGCAATCCGGATATCTGACTCAAACTGGGTCACCTGCAAAGGCGCCTGGTCGTTCACATCTCCGATTGCCGAAAACATCAGCTGGGGATCCGATACAGGCTTTGTGGAATACAGCTTCAGCATTGTCTCATTCAACGCATTCTTTGCAATCTCCTCAGACAGATACCCCATGGAGCCAGTTGTGTCCAGTCCGATAATGATAGGGGTGGACTGGGGATGATCCTCAGAATCCCTGGCCTCCCTCATTCGGATAAACCGGGGATTAAATCGTTCCTCCATGGCTCTCTTCTTAAAAATCTGTGATGCTGTGGACGCGTCCGATATACTGGAGCTTTTCTTTAGCTTACTCCAATCAGCGCTGGTGTAGGATCCTCTTCCCATTTTTATTCCCTCCCATGATTATTTTATCTTCCGCCTTACTGACTCTCAAACCGGGTAAACTTTCTTCCCCCCAGCTTCTGTTCAATGACCCGGTCCCAGTTTTCAAAATCTGCATAGGCATCCTCTGCGGGGACGTTTTTTAAGAATTCCAGAAACGGTTTGGGACTGGTGTCACGTTTCACCCCCAACAGGCGCAGGACCAGTCTGCGGATATCATTTAAATCCCGGTCATCCGCTCCCTTTTTCTCTCCTGTTTTCCACCAGCCACCGTACAGAGCAGCTTCGTGGGTGTAGGGATTGATATACACCGATTCCAGCTGAATACCACCATGAACCAGCCCACTGTATTCCAATACACAGCACAAATTTTCCAGCCGGGACAGAATCCACGCCGCATGCTCATAGGGAAGCCCTCCAAAGGCCTCCAGAGGATACATATCCTCCTCCCTGTGAAAAGCAAGTAACAACGCACCATCCTGTAGGGAAAGCCTTGACTTCAGAGCCGGAATCAGCCGGGACAGGCCCTTCATGTCCGCACTGGGGTATTTTACCCTTGCAATATTCTCCAACATTCGTTCCCCATCCGAAGCCCGCCCCTTAGGGAAGACGTAAATGACCGCTTCCCTGGTCAGATACATGGGGATACCGTCATCGGTGGTCCGAAACAGATATTCCGCTACCACCTCCTGCCCGTCCTCTGTAACAAAGTATTCCTGCTCCGCATATTTCCACAGTGAATGGTCATCCTTTTCCCTGGAACTCCGGCCCGCAGCCGCTGCGAGGTACTGAAGCATATTCCTACGAAATTCACTATATTCTCTTAGCTGTGCATCCGAAAAATGGCTCTTTGAGCCGCAATAAGCGCACATCAAATCTCCGGAAGGGTGTATCACCATCTCACCACCGCAGTTTTCACACTTATATGTAATCATGGTTATCCTTTCTCCATAGGAGAGCTTTACTCCGTCGCGAACCTAAACAGGGACGGCAGCAGTATTGATACAAAAAACAATAAGAAAACAAAAAAACCCTTGATTTTTCAAGGGTTTACTGCCGGCAGCGGGACTTGAACCCGCACGTTGTTGCCAACAACAGATTTTGAGTCTGCCTCGTCTGCCATTCCGACACGCCGGCATTTGCAGGATTCCCCACAACAGAAACTATATTAACATAGAAATTCGGAATTGACAAGGGTATTTTTAATTTTATTACATTCCCTTATCTGCATTCCATCTGCAGTTCAATGGTATTTCCGGCTACACTTACCCTTGCAACACTCCCTACAATTAAAGGCATCATCGGTGGTCTGTGCCCAAGGTCCACATCCATAATCACCGGTACATTTTTCCTACCTGCCACCTCCAGCACCGCCTCATACGCATCCAGCTGAAACATGGGCTGTCCATTTCCCGGGCGACCGATCAGAAACCCCTTTGCATGCTTAAACCATCCCGCCTGTTCCAACTGCCACATAGCCCGCCGAATAGCAAATACATTCAAATCACATGCTTCCAGGAACCATATGATACCATCCTCGCGATATCTTTCAATGAACTCAACGGTTCTGTCAAAACAGGTACCGCAAAGAGTTACAAGACAGTCCAGGCATCCTCCAAGCAGACGTCCTGAGAAGGTCAGCGGATTCTCTGGGTTCCATTCATCACTTCTCTCCTGCCTGCCCATAAAGGTGCGGATATTTAAGGATTCTGTCAGATGATAAGGCATCAGCGGATGGGTCTCGTCCTTCAGACTCTCCGACTCCCACATTCCATAACCGGCCACCTTCCGTACCTTCCCGGTGAGGATACCTAAGGCATCCTCCAGGGAGGAATGCCAGGGTTCCATTCCAAAGCTGGCCGCACAGGGACCATAAACGGAAGCCGTATCCGTCAGAGTAGCCAGAGTAAAGGTCAGGTTGGTATTATCCGAATAGCCCATAAACCATTTGGGCGTAGCTTCCTTTAGTCTGTCGAAATCAATCATCGGCAGGATTTCACACATCAGCTCTCCGCCACCGCAGGAAATCAGCACCTCCGTATCCTCATTGCAATACATCTCCATTATTTCCTCAGCACAGTTCTTCGGTGAATTACAGATACCCACTCCTTCAGTTGCATAGCAATTAGGACCCAGTATGGTTTTGTAGCCCATATTCTGCCACTTTTTCAGTGCATTGTCGAAAGCGCTGCGGTAAGGCTCCGTGGCACATCCAAAGGATGGTGCTGCAAACCCAACGGCTCCACCCTCAGTCAGGTTTTTCGGGTATCTCATTTTCCACACTCCTCGTATCGGTCAGGCTTTTCCATGGGATTTCTGCCGACAGACATCTCCTCATACCTAATTCCTTTATTTCTTTGGAAACAATTTGTCAAAAATATCGAAGCAGTCAAAGGTTGCAAAATAATCCTTCGGGGTCTCTGCACGGCGAATCAGCTGTACGCTTCCATCCTCATGAAGCAGAAGCTCGGCAGACTTCAGCTTACCGTTATAATTATATCCCATGGCAAATCCGTGTGCTCCGGTATCATGAATGGCGATATAATCACCGATTTCCACCTTGGGAAGCATCCTGTCGATGGCGAATTTGTCATTGTTCTCGCAGAGGGAACCGGTAACATCGTACTTGTATTCACAGGGCTCATTCTCCTTGCCCAGCACAGTGATGTGATGATAAGCTCCGTACATCGCAGGCCGCATCAGATTGACGGCACAGGCATCCACCCCCAGATATTCCTTATGAGTATGCTTTTCATGGATAACCTTCGTCACCAGATGTCCGTAGGGTGCCATCATAAAACGGCCCAATTCGGTATAGATAGCCACATCTCCCATACCGGCAGGTACCAGTACCTCTTCATAAACCTTTCTCACATTCTCGCCGATGATACGAATATCATTGGGCTCCTGTTCCGGTCTGTAGGGAATTCCCACACCGCCGGAAAGATTGATAAATGCTATATGCGCTCCGGTTTTCTCCTCCAGTTCAACAGCCAGCTCAAACAACTGCTTCGCCAGCACCGGATAATACTCGTTTGTCACGGTATTACTGGCCAGAAAGGCATGGATACCAAAATTTTCCACACCCCTCTCCTTGAGAATTCTGTAGCCCTCAAACATCTGCTCTCTGGTAAAGCCGTACTTTGCATCTCCGGGATTGTCCATTATGTCTGTTCCAAGTGAAAAATATCCGCCGGGATTGAAACGACAGCTCAGAGTCTTTGGCAGATAGCCAAGGGTTTTTTCCAAAAAATCAATATGGGTGAAATCATCCAGATTAATGGTGGCACCGATTTTTGCCGCATAAGCAAATTCTTCTGCAGGGGTGTCATTTGAGGAAAACATAATGTCCTCTCCGCTGACGCCCATAGCATTGCTCAGCATCAGCTCAGTCATGGAGGAACAGTCACATCCACAGCCGTAATCTCTCAAAATATTTATCAGAAAGGGATTGGGAGTTGCCTTTACCGCAAAAAACTCCTTATAGCCGGGATTCCAGGAAAAAGCCTCTTTCAAAGCCTTTGCATTCTCACGAATGCCCTTTTCATCATAAATGTGAAAGGGAGTGGGATAAGTCTTTGTAATCTCCTCAATCATTTCCTTTGTAACAAACGCCTCTTTCTTCATCTTCTCTCCATCCTGTCTGTATCAATATAGTCTTTCGTGTATTAAAGCAGCTTGCTTCTCATTTCTTCTGCCGACATGGGACTCAGATATGCAGGTGCCACATCAAATACTGTCTTGCAGCCCTTCATGCCCTCACTGTACATGCGATATACCGCTCTTGCATAGGCTGTCAGCACACATGCCGTAAATTCCGGGTTGGAGTCCAGCTTCAGACTGTATTCGATTACATGCTGATTCTCACCATTTATACCCGTTTTACCTGTTCTGAGTACCATACCGCCGTGGGGAATTCCCGCATGGTCTCTCTGCAGCTCTTCCTCTGTGATAAAATGCACGGTTGTATCATAATCTGCAAAATAATTCGGCATGGTCTTTATTTCCTTCTCAATCCGTGCTTTATCTGCACCTTCCTCCGCCACAACATAACACTCCCTGGTATGCTTCTCTCTGGTGGAAAGCTCAGGATTTTCACAGTTTCTGACTGCCTGCAGCGCTGATTCCACCGGCACTGTATACTGCTTTGCATCCTTAACTCCGGGAATTCTGCGGATGGCATCGGAATGTCCCTGACTGACGCCCTTGCCCCAGAAGGTATAGTCCTTTCCGTCACGAAGAATGGCGTCGGCATAAAGTCTGTTTAAGGAGAACATTCCGGGATCCCAGCCCACGGAAATCATTGCTACCTTTCCACCTTCCCTGGCAGATTTATCCACAGCTTCAAAATGCTCAGGAATCTTTGCATGGGTATCAAAGCTGTCAATCACATTGAAATACTTAGCATATTCTGCTGTCTGCCTGGGCAAATCCGTTGCAGAGCCGCCGCAAAGCATCAAGACATCAATAGAATCCTTCATTTCCATCAGCTTATCCACGGAATAAACCGGTACATCGCCCTGAACCTTTACCGTTTCCGGAGCTCTTCTGGTAAATACTGCCACAAGCTCCATATCGTCGTTCTGACGCAGCGCACATTGAATACCTCTGCCCAAATTACCATACCCCATAATTGCAACTCTGATTTTCATCTGATTTTTCCTTCTTTCATAAAGTTTATAAGTTTATAGATTCTCTATCTGCCAGTCAATTGGTGATAGGCCGTTCTCTTCCAGAAATCTGTTTGTCTGACTGAAGGGCTTACTTCCGAAAAAACCGTTGTAGGCCGAAAGGGGACTGGGGTGCGGTGCCTTCAGTATCAAATGCTTGGGATTATTCAACATTTTCTCCTTCATCTGTGCAGGCCTGCCCCACAGAATATATACAATGGGTCTGTCCTGTTTATTCAGCGCCCGTATTGCCGCATCCGTAAATTCTTCCCAGCCCTTACCGCGATGAGAATTGGCCATATGAGCCCGCACCGTCAGTACAGTATTCAGCATCAATACTCCCTGCCTTGCCCATTTCACAAGATATCCGTTATTGGGGATATAGCATCCCAGGTCATCCTTCAGTTCTTTATAAATATTCATCAGCGAAGGGGGAATATCCACCCCCGGCTTCACGGAGAAGCAAAGTCCATGAGCCTGTCCTTCATTGTGATATGGGTCCTGTCCTATAATGACCACCTTCACTTCACTTAATGGCGTCAGGTGAAAGGCATTAAAAATATCATCTGCGGGTGGGAAAACCTGGGTTGTATTATACTCCTTTAAAACAAAATGATAAAGCTCTTTGTAATAAGGTTTATGAAATTCCTGCCCCATCTCTGTCAGCCAGTCATTTGCAATCATAGACATAACAGTCCCTCCCTACAGTCGCACACTGACACCACGGGAGCGCAGATACTCTTTTAACTGACGGATTTCCAGCTCTTTATAGTGAAAAAGAGATGCCGCCAGTACCGCTTCCGCCCTTGCATCCGTCAGAGCTTCGTAAAAATGCTCCGGTGTTCCGGCTCCGCCTGACGCTATTACCGGTATCTTCACCGCCTCCGCGACGGCCCTTGTCAGCGCCAAGTCATAACCCGCCTTGGTGCCGTCACAATCCATACTGGTCAGCAAAATCTCACCTGCACCCAGCTTTTCTGCCTGTACTGCCCACTCCACGGCATCCAGCCCCATATCCACTCTGCCGCCGTTTTTATAAACCGTCCAGCCGTCGCCATCCTTTCTTCGTTTTGCGTCAATGGCAACCACCACACACTGGCTTCCGAATTTATCCGCTGCCTCCGAGACCAGAGTAGGATTCATAATTGCAGCGGAATTCACCGAAATCTTATCGGCACCCTCTCTCAGAATCGCTTTGAAGTCATCGACTGTGCGAATTCCGCCTCCTACGGTAAAGGGAATAAAAACCTTGGATGCTACCTGCCGCACCCATTCCAGCTGCGTGGCACGATTATCGGCAGAAGCATTAATATCCAGAAAAACAACTTCATCCGCACCCTCTTTGTCATAAGCCGCTGCCACTTCCGAAGGATCACCGGCATCCTTTAAGTTCAAAAATTGAATTCCCTTGACAACCCTTCCGTCCTTCACATCAAGGCAAGGGATTACTCTCTTTGTATGCATTCTGACTTCCTCTTATTTTTGCTTGGTTATTGAAATAAAATTCTTAAGTATCTGCATTCCTACCTCAGAGCTCTTCTCCGGATGGAACTGACAGGCAAATACATTCCCCTTTTCCACGGATGCATGAATTTTTACCCCGTATTCCGTGGTTGCTGTCACAATCCGCTCCTCTTTTGCACGGAGATAGTAGGAATGTACAAAATACACATAGGAATGTTCCCTGATTCCCCGAAAAAGTCTTCCTTCCTGAGGAAAACTCAAATCATTCCATCCGATATGGGGTACCTTCAGACCATTCTCGGCAGGAATTTTTACAATTTTGCCGTCCAGAAGATGCAGTCCCTTCACTCCGGGAGATTCTTCGCTTTCTTCAAACAGCAGCTGCAGTCCAAGACAGATTCCCAGAAAAGCTCTGCCCGTCTCCACATACCTGTGAATCACTTCCGTCAACCCGTATTTGTTGAGCTTATTCATGGCGTCGCCAAAAGCACCTACCCCCGGAAGGATCACTCCATCCGCCTTCATAATCACTGCCTCATCTCTGGTTACCATTACTTCCTCACCCAGGTATTGCAGTGCCTTTTCCACACTTTTTATATTGCCCGCATCATAATCAATAATAGCAATCATACTTTATCCTTCTCGTTCATTGATTGTCATAAAAATCCAACGGTTCCAGTTCCTCTTCCTCCGGCAGCAGGTCCGGCAGTATCTCTCCGGTATCCGGCTCCTTCTCTCCTCCGCCGGATTCCCCCTCTCCTGTTTCTCCGTTGTTGTTTCCTGTCTCCTCTGAAGAAGTACCGGAATTCTTATATCCTCCTGCTGCGGCGATAACGGCTCTTGTATAATCCTCATCCTTGCGCAGCTCTGCAATTTCAATAGCCTGCTTTTCCGTCATGCCGTATTCCCTCTGTAAAATGTTGAGAATTTCCGCATATCCTGCAGCCACTTCTTCACCGGCATTCCACTCCTGCGCATATTCATAGAGCTCCGGATAATCGTCAATAGTCTGAATCAGGCTGTCCAGTCCCCGGACTCTGTCTCCTTCCTCCGCAAACATTTGGTATTCCCGAAGCCACAGCCTGATATATAATATACTCTTGGACTTAGCGAACATAACGCTTTCCGTTTCATTCAGCTCCTTGCCAAAAAGGTTTTGGTAGCAGGTTTGATAGTCACCCTCATAAAAGGCTTCTCTCCCGGTCTTTTTATCCGTATAATCCACTGCAGAATTTACGAATACAAAAAGTAGTATCCCCACTGTTACGCCAACCAGAAATACCGGCATCATCTTCTTTAGGGTCAGCTTCTTCTCCGGAATCAAAGGTTCTTCTTTCCCGGGCTTTTCCTTTTTTATCTTTGGTTTCTTTTTTGATTCTTTCTTCTTTGCATCCTTTTTCTTTGCAGAAGGTTTCTCCGGAATATCATCTTCCTCATTTTCGCTGTTTTTTCGGCCTTTTTTGTCCTTCTTTTTCTTTTTCTTTCCCTTCTCGCTATCCAGTTCCTTCAGAATATTCTGATTCTCCTGAGAAAGCTTTATATTTTCATTTTCCTCCTCTTCCTCTTCCTCCTCGGTAAAGAACTCGAATATCCTTGACAGAATTCCGTTTTTCTTCTTTTTAGGGGAATCTGTCTTAGCTTTCTCGGACAACTCAGGAATAAGCTCCTCCGCACCTGCCTCATTCAAAGCTTCCGATTCAAACAGCTTTTCCATATCCGGAATCCCGATATCCTCGGAATCAGCCGTTGTTGGCATTCCATCATCCCAAACAGTTTCCTCTGGCAGCTTTTCCCATGTTATTTCATCAGCCTCATCCATTGCATTGGTCAATGAATCATCACCATCTGCAGGATTTTCAAAAGGTTCCACGGATAAATCGTTATCCTTTGACACGGCAGCAGCCCGACCTGCCTCAGAAACAATTGCATCCAACACAGAAGCATCAAATTCCTGTTCATCACCGGTTTGCATTCTGTCATCCGACATCATTGGAGCATCTTCTATAGATTCAACCTTCTTAAGCTGCTTTGCTTTCAGTTTCTCTGCTTTCCTGGCAGCTTTGCGTGCCGCTGCCTCCGCTTTCTTTGCCTCTGCAGCTGCTCTTTTTTCAGCTTTTGCCTTTTCTTTTTCCTCTCTCTTTTTCCTTTGCTTTTCTTCCCTGGTCTCCTGGGATTCACCAGATAATATCTCTGACGGCTCGCTTTCCTCCGCCGAATTCATCAAGAGCTCTTCTACTGAGCTATCTATCGCTTCATTGTTGTCTGATTTCTTCAGAAGTTCCTGAATTTCCCGCAAATCACTGTCGTCACTTTCCTCCATCATTGACATGACATCCTCATCCGGAAATTCCTCTGAAACAGGGGGCAGCTCTGCAGCCATATTTATTCTTTCTTCTATGTCATCACCTATTTCGGAATAAATATCTGCCTCCTGCTCCTCCAAATCAGATATCTCAGGAGTCACCTCCGTACCCGATTCCGTCAACCTTGATAATGCCTCCAAATCTGCTATGGACATGTCGGAAAATGCTTCTAAGGATGTTCCGGGCATTTTATCAATATCTGCTGTTTCCGGCTCAGACATCTCCGGTATTGATGTTAATTCTATATTCGGTTCAGCGTCCTCAGGAATTGCTGTCGTATCCGGTTCAGCTACTTCAGAATATGTATCCGCTTCGACTGTCGGCACTTCGTTTTCTGTTTGTAATGGATTATCAAATGCTTCGGGAATTGATTCAGTTTCAGAAGGCAACACTTCAATAGATGCTTCCGCAGCAGACTCTGTATCCTCCGCGGCCGCATCCTCTTTGTTCGTATTTATCTTATCATTGCCCTCTGACATTCCTTTCAGCAGGCTATCAAGATAATCTTCTTGTGAAGGCATCATTTTTTCCCTCAGCTTTCCTATTTCTTACTTACTGCATTACAATAGTTTATCATAGATTTGTCAGCCATTCAATTGCATTCTGAGAGATTCCGCAACCTTTCCCCGATAATTCCTCCGTCAGCTGATAAAGTGTTTCATGCACCCTTACCAAAAAAGCTTTTTTATTAAAATATACTATTTTCTCAAAGGGCCACCTGATTACAGAGGGAAATTGCATTCCTACTCCCAATTCAAGCGCCAAAAGGCTGTGATTCAGTGTTCCCTGCAACCATTTTGTATACTCTGCCCATTTGGTCAAATATCCATTTTCATTATATTTCTCAACATAAATATTGTTAAGCTCCAAACCGGCTCCGCATTTTGTGCAGTTTCCAAGCGACATATTTGAATCCGACGATACTGCCCCTGCTTCCAAGCTTTCAAAAAAAATGTGCAGTTTCCATTTATCCTCCTCTGTCAATTCACTGAGTCCACTGTCACACAGGCTGCCACACTGTTTCATGGAAGTGGTTCCGCAAGGCATTACGAGCCTGTTATTTTTCCATGAAACCTCTGTAATATATTTACTTGTAGAGGTACAAACAATATAATAATTCTTTCCTTCCAATAACTTCTCCAGTTTTTTTAATGCCGGTGTGATAATGTCAGGCATTTTACCCGTGCAATACTCTTTCCATGCCGGTATAAGGCTAAGATACCCTTGTTCCTGCAAAATTATTTTACCTTTTTTATATGTTTCGTAATTCTGCAGACGTTTATTATCATCAAAATCCTCTCCCAGTCCCACAAGTATCAATTCTGCATTCAGCAGTTCTTCCAATGTATTATTCATTCCCATGTCGAATGCTCCGATTCTTATTCTTTGTATATTTGTATTTTCAAAAGAGCCGGGAAAAGCTTCCCGGCTCCTATCTGAATTCTTTAATTATCCAAATGATTCTCTTCAACAAGTCGGTCTACTATTTTCACCAAATTACCAATTTCCGGCTTGGACAGCTGTGCATTTGCACCAATGGACTCTCCCTTTTTCCTCATTTCTTCATTGACAAGAGAAGAGAAAATAACAACCGGAATATCAGCTGTGGCATCATCCGTTTTTATCAGCTTCGTCAATCTGTGACCGTCCATTTCAGGCATTTCAATGTCCGTAATAACCAGACGCACATGATCTCTCAATGTACCCTCATTCTTACATTCGCAAATAACATCATATGCTTTCTTTCCATTCTCTGTATGAATGAGATTGTTATAACCTGCTTTTCTGAGACAGTCTACAATCAACTTATTCAACAGAGGGGAATCCTCTGCAATCAAAATCGGCACATTGCTCCTGGCTCTCTCTCCAAGCTCGTTAATCTCTGAAACCTTTAATCCTGTTTCAGGATTAATATCTGTTACAATCTTTTCAAAATCCAGAATTATGATAAGCTTGTTGTTCATCTTTACAATACCGGTAGAAACACTTTTATCTGTTGTCGATATAGTTGCATCCGGTAAAATAATATCTTTCCATGAAACTCTATGTATTCCAAGGACACTATCAACATGGAAAGCAAGGTCCAACTGGTTAAAATTGGTCAGAATAAATAATCCTTTCGGTTCAGAAGTCCCTCTTCCAAGACAATTCTTTAAATCAATGGCAGTAATCATAATATCACGCGGCATAAAAATACCTTCTACGCTGGGATGAGAATTAGGAACCGGCGTAACCGGCTGGTAATTAATAATCTCTCTGATTTTTGCCACATTGATACCGTAAGAATTCTCTCCTAATGTAAATTCCAGTATCTCTAATTCGTTTGTTCCGGTCTCCAATAATATTTTGCTATCCATCTTTTCACCTCATTGATTTTGTCACATTGTAATCTTCATCGATATCATAAG
>JBJENR010000118.1:0-9594 GCA_051880315.1 Acetatifactor sp. | reverse complement strand
TGGCAAGTAGTGGTTTGAGAATCAGTAAAGATGATTTTTATAAGTTGGTAATATAGGAATATTACAAATAGGATAATGTGAAAGGAAAATGTACAGTGTTTGACGAAAAGCTAGGGTATGACCCAACAAGTCCTGAAAGTATAGAAAATTATGCGATACAATTAACTGATAAAACATTTATGGATGTTATTTTGGAAAAAAATAATGTGATGTCAGATGCTGTGGAAGCATATGCAAACAAACTTCGCAAAGGGGGATTAGGAAATCTTCTCGAAGAGGTTTACTTTGGATATAAAGCCAATTCAAACCAAGCAGCAGATTTTCCAGAAGCAGGAGTTGAACTTAAAGCAACTCCATATGAAGTAACGCAAAAAGGGGAGCTTCGTGCGGGAGAACGTTTGGTTCTTACTATGATTAATTATGATAGTCCAATAGAGATGGAGTTTTATAAGTCTCATGCTTGGGAAAAAATGAGACTTATTCTTCTGATTTATTATTGGAGAAATAAGCAGCTTAATAGCAATTTGCTATATAAAATAGGTTTTGTTAAATTATTTACCCCGCCAGAGGCTGACTTGGAAATTATCAAGCAAGATTATGATTATATAGTTAATACAATTCGTGATGGACGTGCACATGAATTATCAGAAGGAGACACAATGTATCTTGGTGCGTGCACGAAAGGTGCCAATGCAGAAAAGAGTACTGTGCCACAATATTACGGTGACAAGATTCCGGCAAGGAAAAGAGCGTTTTGCTTTAAGAACTCCTATATGACATATGTTCTTAATCACTACATAGCAGGAAAAACATCAGACAATTCAATTTTAAAAGATGCAAATGCATTGAAGGAAAAATCCTTTGAAGAAATTCTTGAAGATATTGTTATGAAATATGTTGGAATGTCAGATAAAGAGCTTTGTGAACTATTTGGGCGAGAATATAATAATAACAAAGCGCAATGGAATGATTTAGCATGTAAAATCCTTGGTATTAGGGACGAACATGCGGATGAGTTTGAGAAAGCAAATATAAAGGTTAAAACTATCAGAATAGAAGAAAATAATACAATGAGGGAAAGTATGTCTTTTCCACCATTCAAATTTATGGATTTAGTTGAGGAAGAATACGAGGATTCTGCATTACATGACTATTTTGATGAGACGAGACTGTTCTTTTTTGTATGGAAAAGGGACGGTGATGTGTATCGAGTAAAAGGCTGTCAATTATGGAATATGCCACATTTGGACTTGAATGTTACAGTTCGTAAAGAATGGGAGCAGTATAGGCATATTATTCAGTATGGAGTAAAATTTACAAAATGTGTTGACAGTAATGGAAAGATGAGTTTTAAGAATAATCTTCCAAATAAAAGTGAAACAGAGGTTATTCATGTAAGACCACATGCAACAAAGGCAGCATATCGTTTTAATAATGGAGAGGAATACGGAAACGTTGAACGAGATGCCAATATGTTGCCAAGTGGAGAATATATGACAACACAAAGTTTTTGGATTAATAACAGTTATATTTTGAAGCAGCTAAAGCGATTATTAGACAATGAATAAAAAATGGTTGATCAAAAAGCGGTTTCTTGATATAATTGTTTTGATTATATACAGAAGGAGCCATGATTAATGGAAAAAACAGTTTGTGAGTTATTTGCCGGTGTAGGAGGATTCCGTTGCGGCTTAAATCATATAAACACATTAGAAGACATGAAAAAAGAGGAACCATGGAAAACCGTCTGGTTTAGTCAATGGGAGCCTGCAGAGAAAACTACGCAGTATGCACATGACTGCTATGTATATCATTTTGGCACTTGCTTGGATAAAAATGGTAATGATACGACTAATATCAATATTGAAGACGTGGACAAGTCAACGATACCAGACTTTTCATTATTGGTGGGAGGATTCCCTTGCCAGGATTATTCTGTTGCATCGTCTTTGGCAACATCTAAAGGACTTGAAGGAAAGAAGGGGGTTTTGTGGTGGTCTATTAGAGATATTTTAGAGGAAAAGAAACCACCATTTGTATTATTGGAAAACGTTGATAGATTAATCAAATCACCTGCAAAACAAAGAGGACGTGATTTTGGTATTATTCTTGCATGCTTTAGGGATGAAGGATATACAGTGGAATGGCGTGTTATAAATGCTGCTGAATATGGATATCAACAAAGAAGACGTAGAATTTTCATTTTTGCATATAAAAATAATTTGAATTATGCTTCAACAGTTCGAAATCAAATTAATTATGTTGAAAGAGCGGGAGAGGAATTGCATCGCCATAGTATGGCAAAACTTATGCTGGAAGAAGGATTCTTCGCAAAAACATTTCCAGTTGATATAGAGGATTCAAAGAAAGTGAAAATTGAAATATTGCCACAGGGGATAGGTGATTTGTCTGCAGAATTTAGCTTTACCTTTGAGAATACGGGAGTAATGAAAGATGGCGTAATTTATACGATAAAGACTACTCCAAATTATCATGGTAAGCATATTACATTAGGAGAAATCATGGATGATGGGGATGTGGATGAGAAGTATTTTATTCCAGCAGAGAAACTGTATTATACATCTCCAGATGTTACTCATAGTGATGAAACGCATGGTAGATTAAGTAAAGAAGCACGCCAAACTTGGCAATATTTGAAAGGTGCAAAGAAGCTTCCTAGAAAAGCAGCAAATGGACATGAGTATATTTTTTCAGAAGGCCCAATTGCTATGGTTGATGCGTATGATAAACCTGCAAGAACCATGCTTACTTCTGAAGGTGGATTCAGCAGAACAACCCATATCGTAAAAGACAAGAAAAACGGAAAAATACGATTATTGACGGCGGAAGAAACAGAGCGCATTCAGGGATTCTCTACGGGGCATACAAAGTATTGTTTGGTAGATGGACAAGTAGTAGAGATGCCTACCAATAAGCGCAGGTTTATGATGGGAAATGCGTTGGTAGTGGACTTGATAAAGGATATGGAAAAAACATTAAGTAACATAATATCTAATGAATGATACTAAAGAGGACGGAATATGGCAGGATATATTTTTTCAGTTGCAAAGAGCTTAATGAATGAAGTAAAAGAAGAAAATATTAAAAAGGGATATTTTACCCCTTATACACCAGCTATTACAGAAGAATATATGTCGGTAGAAAAAGAACGCTCACGAAAGGCTTTAGAAAAGGTTCTTGTAGCCACTTTTGCCGATTTTATTACAATGCAAGCGGGAGATAATATATATTTCATGTCTGATAGAAAATTGTATGGTGTAGGAACACTGGTGAATATAGGAGATGACTGCAAGTATGATAATTATTCCGATGCATCTAAATTACTTCCTAATTGTAGGCAAGAGATTACAACTTACTTAACAACTGAGAATGACCGAGTTAGATGGGTGTGTTTTTTTATGCCGGGAAATCATTTTTTAGATAAAGGTGTTGATATGGATGATGTATTGCGGTATAAACCATCAGCTTTTAGAATGTTACGGGCATTTGAAGGATTGAGTTTTATCAAGATAGATGATGAAGAAAATAGAGCTTTAAAGGAGTACCTTTATATAGTAAACGAGGCTACAGATTCTAATTTGGAAATGTGTAGAGACTTTGATTCATCTGTTCATGAAAGAGTTGCAAGTATTAACTTAGATGCATATAAAATGGACATAAGCAAAGCATTATTAGATGAGGAAAATAAAAGCTTTGTATTGTCTGAAATGTTTATCGAGGCGGCATTACTACAATCTATAGCAAGACATGAAAATTCGATTATTGGAGAATGGAATTATTTAACGCATCAATTAATAGCGTCACCGTTTAAACCGTTGGAGTACATAGATAAAATGGATGTTTTTGGATACAAATTTTCAAAATGTTATCCGGATGAACCTAAACTAATATCAAAATATTTACTAATTGAGTTAAAAAAGAAAAAAATTAATAAGGCTGCGCTTGAACAGACGATGCAATATGTAGATTGGGTGTGCAAAGAATATGCTTCGGGCGATTATTCGAGGGTAGAGGCTTATGTGGTTGGGGATTCTGCGGTTAGAAATGTTGATGACATTATGGAGGATAATTGTCAAAGGGACTTTATTATTGAGACGCATCCTGTCAAGACACAGAGATGGAATAATCTTCATTTAATAAAATATTGCATAGGTGATAGCATTGAGTTTCAAGAGATGTAGAGGAAAAATTGCTTTAGAGATTCCTGGAATCACTTTTGGTCCCGAGGACCAAAAGTGTCCTAAATCACACAATTTAATATGTACCATACACCGGTGAGGTTGCAATTGCAGCTTCACCGGTATTTTTTGTCCTTTTTTGCTTTGAACAATTTTTCATGAAGCCACCTCTGGTCAACTTGACCAGAAGTTAGAACCTTTGGTCACGATGACCAAAAGTAAAAAAAGATAAAAATTTTAGTGGATTTTTTGTAATCAGCATTTTGGAACCCTAAGTACTTAATAGAAGAGGGATTCAGGGTTTAGCATAAAGCGTTCTCATATTTACTTTGCGTGGATGATATGAAAATTTTTGAAAAAATATGAGCAGTTTTTCTGTAATCAGCTTTTTTTGACTCCAAGTAGTATATGAAGGGCAAAGTGGAAGGGCAACCATATCGGCGCAATCTCATCCGGAAATGAAAATGTTGGGAGAAATTTTGCAGAGGATTTAGTAATCGGCCATATTTCAACCCAAATGTATAGTGAAGGGATGAGATAGCGCAGTCAGCGAAGAATACATCTTCCTTCCCGGGATAAAGGAAGATGTATCTCAAGCGGGGACCGTGGTGCAGGAGGCGGAACTCCTGCGCGGGTCAAGGGCGGCAGCCTTGCCCAGTAGGATTGATGGACGCGTCAATCCGTACTGGGTATTATTTGGCGCAATTTGGATGCTATCAGGATGAAAATGCAGAAGACTAATTTTCTCTTCGCAAATATTTTTGGAAAGGAGCAAGCAATGAAAGTAACTAGACACAATGGCAGAAGTGGTAAACACGGTGTATATAATCCGAAGCATAATGACCGGCAATTTGATGTTGCGAAGAGTGAACATATTGATGCTGCAAGGTCATCGGGAAATATCAATTGGGATTATCAGAGAGAATATAGATTTCCCGAGGAAGATGGACCTGATGGCATCAGTTTTGAAGATATTGAGCTGAATTATTATAGAACCCATTATGGAGACTATATCCGAAACCAGAATGCCAGAAATGAAATGAACAGACATCCGGAACGGAATCGTTCGGTAGAAGATTTGTATAGAAATAAGATGACGTGCCCGGAGGAAACGATTTATCAGATTGGAAATGTTGATGGAACAGTAATGGCGCATATTTTGTGTGAGGTGGCAGAAGAGTTTTTTGCGGAATATCAAAAGCGTTTTGGGAGTCATGTGAGGATGTTGGACTGGTCGCTTCATGTGGATGAGGCAACGCCGCATATTCACGAGAGACATGTTTTTGAATGTGAAAACCAGTATGGGGAACTTTGTCCACAACAGGAGAAAGCGTTGGAGGAACTTGGAATTCCCCTTCCGGATCCAACGAAGCCGAAAGGACGAAACAATAACCGGAAGCAGACCTTTGATGCAATCTGTAGAGAAATGTTGTTAGACATATGCAAGAAGCATGTGTGGGGAGAAGAGATAGAGGAGGTTCCCGTATATGGGGGTAAGAAGTATTTGGAGAAGAATGAGTATATTATGCAGAAGCAGAGGGAGAAGATTGCCGAAACTTCTGCAGAATTGTCCGAGGCAAAGACTTCTTTGACCAGAACCCGCAAACTTCTCTCCGGTACAAAAGAAGAATTAGAGGAATCGGAAAAGAAACTGGAGGATGTACAAGAGGAAATCCGCGGGGCTGACGAGGCACTGGAAACGAGACATAGAAGTATTATGGTTAGTGAGCAAAAGCTAAAGGTGTTAGAGGAAAAGACCGGTGAAGCGGATGAGTTAGTGGACGATATTTGCAATATTGTCTATGAGGTTGTTTTCGATGACATAGCAGAAGAGGTTGCGAAACAGACGCAGGCGGCAAGATACGGGAAAGTGATGGAGTACACATTAGCCATGTATGACGAGTCATTGCCGGATTCCACAAGAAGCCGTGTGAGCAAGGCATTGCATTTTGTCTTAGATTTGTTAGAAAAATCTGTTCGGGATATCGTAGTCGATATCAAGTATCGACTTCAGGGAAGTTATCATACTATCAATCACAAGGAAGATGTTCGTGATAAGGTATGGGACCACATAGAAAATAAAGCAGAGCATGAGCAGGAAGAATCTCTTGCCAATCAGCTTGTTAGAAAAAGGGGAGGTAGACACAGATGAGTCAGTATATGTATCGGTATACGAAGTTACCACAGTATTTGCCTATGCCAAAGTTCTTGACGGAGCTGCCACTTAGTAATACAGCAAGATATATTTACACCTTGCTTTTGAATCGGGCGCAGTATTCCCAGATGAAGGAGATGGTGGATGAGCAAGGAAGAGTATACATATTCTATCCCGTCCATCAGATTGCAGAGAAAGCCGGCAAAGGTGAGACAACGGTAAAAGTTGCATTGAATCAGCTGGTCGATGCTGGGATTTTAGAAAAGGTATCTGAAGGAAGAGGACGCGCCAACAGGCTTTATGTTCTATTTCCAGATGGTGAAGTAGGGAGGAAAACGGACGGCGGGAAATTGACGGAAGTAGGGCAGAAAACTGTCGGATACTATGGCAGTAATCAGTCCCCTAGTAAAAATAAAAGTAACAATAGAAACAGTCATTTAAGAGATTATAACTACGAAGAGGAGGAGAGTTTTTGATTATGGATAAGGATAGATTTTATATTGGAGCAGATGGTTTAGAATATTGTGCAGTATGTCAGGAACCAGTAGAAAAGTATCTTCCGGAGCATGTGCAGGAGGTATTTCATATGAAAACACATCCAAGGCAGTGTGCATGTGTGAGGGCGCAGATGGAAAAGGAAAAGCGGGAGCGCAAGGAACGAGAGCACCAGCAGGAGGTTGAAAAGAATACCGCAATTTGTTTCCCGGAGCGTGCTATGAGAGAGTGGAATTTTACCAACGATGATGGTTCCAATCCGTATATGAAATATGCAAAGCAATATGTGGAGCATTGGGATGAGGTTAAAAAGAGAGGCATGGGAATGCTCCTATGGGGAGATGTAGGAACCGGAAAAAGCTATATGGCTGCATGCATTGCCAATGCATTGTTGGAACAGGAGAAAAGGGTTCTGATGACGAACTTTACTACTATTAGTAATGGAGTCTTTGCAACCATGGATAAGAACGATTACATAGAATCGGTTTGTGCATATGACTTACTTATATTGGATGATTTAGGTTCGGAACGTAACTCTGGTTTCGTAGTTGAGAATGTCTTTTCTGTACTTGATAGAAGAGTTTGTTCCGGTAAGCCAATGATTATTACAACGAATCTGACTGTAAAGGAAATGAGAGAAACACAGAATCTTGATTATAAGAGAATTTACGACCGAGTACTGGGCAGTTGCCAGCCTGTCTGTATCAAGGGCGAGAGTCACCGTAGAGAAAAAGGAAACCAGAATAAAAGAGCATTTGAACAGATTTTTCGTGATGAAGAATCGGAATAGGAGGTGTGGATGAATACTACTTACAATATCCCTGTATGGGAAAAATATACTTTGAGCATTGAAGAAGCGGCAGCATATTTCCGCATCGGAGAACATAAGCTGCGTAATCTCATAAATGAGAATAAGAACGCGGATTACCTTCTTTGGAACGGAAATCGTGTTCAGATTAAGAGAGTGAAATTTGAAAAGTATGTAGATACATTAGAGGCTATATAAGAATTTGAACAAGGCTTTCTGGTATAAATTTCACCCAAAATCGGTGGTATAAATTTTCCGGAAAGCCCGAAGATTATAGAAAAATCGAAGGAGTTGTGATATATTAACACTAAGCCATGTCACAGCTCTTTGAAAGGAGAATCATTATGAGTAATACAAAGAGACGTGACAATAAAGGTAGAGTACTTCAGATGGGAGAAAATCAGTTGGATGATGGGCGTTATGCCTACCGTTATACAACCCCATTTGGTCAGCGGAAAACGGTTTACAGTTGGCGTTTGACTGCTTCGGATCCTATGCCGGCAGGAAAGCGCAAAGACAAATCCTTAAGAGAAAAAATTAAGGATATTGAGAAAAAACTAAGATTAGAAATCTGTTGTGAGGACATTACGGTTTGTGAGTTAGTTGAAAAATATCTAATGACAAAGACCGGAGTGAAACACAGCACTCTGACTGGGTACAAATTTGTGCAAAATATCTTGGCAAAGGAACCCTTTGGACATAGGAAGATTGCAAGTATCAAAACATCAGATGCAAAGATTTTTCTGATTAATATGCAGAAGAATGGGCGTGGCTATAGCACAATTCATACAGTGCGAGGAGTTCTCCGTCCTGCTTTCCAGATGGCGGCGGATGATGACATGATAGTCAAGAATCCTTTCCAGTTCGAACTTCACACCGTGGTGGTGAATGACAGTGTCAAAAGGGATGCACTCACAAGAGAGCAGGAGAGAAAATTCCTACAGTTCATTTTGGAGGATGACCATTATAGCCAGTACTATGATGCGTTTTATATCTTGTTCAAGACCGGGCTTCGTATCAGTGAGTTTTGTGGTTTGACGATTAAGGATATTGATTTTCGAAAGAAAGTCATCAAGGTCAATCATCAACTCCAGCGTACAAGCGATATGAGGTATATCTGTGAGAAAACGAAAACAGAGAACGGGGTTCGTGAGGTTCCTATGACACCGGATGTGATGAATGCATTTAAACGAATTATTAAGATGCGTCCAAAGCCAAAGATTGAGCCGATTGTAGACGGGTATTCAGGATTTCTATTCTTAGACAAGAACGGTAAACCGAAGGTGGCATTGCATTGGGAGAAATACTTCCAGCTTTCTGTTGCAAAGTATAATAAGATTTATCGTGTGCAGTTGCCGAAGATTACGCCACATGTGTGCAGACATACGTTTTGTACGAACATGGCAAAGTCCGGTATGAATCCAAAGGTGTTGCAGTATATTATGGGACATGGGGATATTTCCGTTACTCTTGATACATATACGCATATTAAAGCGGAGGATGCGATTGCAGAGATGGAGAGGCTTGATTACCTAGCAACAAAGGAAGCATAAAAAGCAAGTTGCCATATGTGGTAAAAACGTGGTATAAATTCATGATTTTCCGGCTTGAAAATAGGCGTTTTTGGTGTGTTAGTTTGCCATGGAGCGTTCGATAAAGCCAGTGTTTATGCGGTCTTACGAAAATTTATACCACTAAAATTTACTGGTATAAATTTTTGAAAATATACCAATTTATATACCACTTGACCGAGAAAATATGCTCTATTTTGAGAAGAAATGGCAAAACAGCAAAAATAAGAAAAACTCCACAAACCCAGTAAATACGGGCTTTTGAAAGGATTTGAGAAGTTATGAAAGACAAAATAAAAGTCCTCATGGTTTGCCACGGCAATATCTGCCGTTCTCCCATTGCGGAATTTGTTATGAAGGATCTTG
>JBJENR010000117.1:0-2705 GCA_051880315.1 Acetatifactor sp. | reverse complement strand
AATGATTTGCACGTCTTTTATCCTTCGTAGCTATATATGCCTGCGCTTCATCTCTTGACGTTTCTGATCTCTCCACACAGCGCTGCACCCTGTAGTCCGTATCTGCGTGGATAAACACATTAAGTACATCGTTACGTTCCTCTAAAATAGAGTCTGCACATCTCCCCACGATGACACAGGGTCCCTTTTCTCCCAGTTCTTTGATAATACGTGTCTGGCAGAAGTAAACCTCGTCCTGTAATGAATAGTAGGATTCACTTCTCATATTTGAAGAATATGACAGATTTTTCACAAGATTGTACAGCATACTTCCACTAGCATGTTCTCCATTATTTTCAATAAAATCCTCTGAAAGTCCGCTTTCTTTCGCAGCCAGTTCTATTATTTCTTTATCATAAAATGGAATCCCAAGTCTTTCTGACAATGTTTTTCCAATCGTATGTCCTCCGCTTCCGCACTGGCGTCCTATTGTAATAATCCGTTTACTCATTTTTCTCTCCATCCTTTCTGAATATTCCTTTCCAGCATATTCCAACTGTAATCAGGGATATGATACCTGACAAACAGTCTGAAACTGCCCCAGACCATAATATTCCTTCTACACCGCCTAACATTCCGAAAATCAACACAGCAGGGATTAATATAATTACCTGTCTTGACAGAGAAAGTACGGCTGCATGAACTGTTTTCCCAATTGCCTGAAACAAGATACCTGTTACTGCTCCTGCCGGAATTAAGAAGCAGCCGCCCAGATAGGTACGGAAACATTTCACGGCAAACTCCATATAAAGGTCTGATTCCTGGCCAAAGAGTAAGACAATCTGCTCTGGGAATACTTGGAAAATAATAAAAGCGATAATTAATATAATTGTTCCTGCAGTAAGTGAGCACATGAAGGATTTCTTTACTCTGTCATACTGCCCGCTGCCAAAATTATATCCAAGAATCGGCTGTACACCAGCAGCAATACCTACTGCCACACCTGAAACAAGCTGATTTACCTTCATGGTAATTCCCAACGCTGCAAGTGGGATATCTGCCCCATATTTCGAAAGAGCTCCGTACGTTCCAAGGGCATTATTCAGTACTGTAATGACAAGAACGGTTGAGCCCTGCGTGATAAAGCTGGAAGTCCCCAGTCCGAGTACTGATTTGCAGGTGTCCCATTTTAAAGGAAAATACTCTTTTTTGAGTTTGATGAACTTAAAACGGAACATACAGAAGATATAAAAAATCGCATTGAGAAACTGTCCGATAATTGTTGCAAATGCCGCTCCGGCAACCCCCCATTTACATACAAAAATAAAAATCGGATCGAGAATAATATTGGTAATACAACCAATCAACAGTCCGATCATGCTCTCCTTTGGTCTTCCATCCGCACGAATGATACTGCCAAATGAAGAACAGATAATTGCAAAAGGAAAGCCTAAAGCAACAATCCGTCCATATTCGAGTGCATAAGGAAGATTATCAGTTGTAGCGCCAAACAGATGGCATAATGGATTCAAAAAAATTTCTATCAGAATTGCAAAAACTATACCACTTCCTATAGCAAGTATTATCGCATTTCCAACACCTTTTGCAGCTTTATCCGGTTTGCCTTTCCCAAGATTCAGGCTCATATACGCAGCCGCACCGTCTCCAATCATCATCCCCAAGGCCATGATAAATGTCATAAGAGGCAAAATAATATTTGTTGCCGCATTGCCCAGATAGCCAACGCCATTTCCGATAAAAATCTGATCTACCATGTTATAAAGCGAATTTACAACATTCGATATAATAGTTGGTATCGCATACCGTACTATAAGTTTTCCTATTCTTTCCGTTCCTAACGGATTCGAGATGGTTACGTTTTTCTCCATATTCACACATCCTCCTATTCCATAAGGTTTGTTATCATTTTTTTTGTTACTTTTAAATAAACCTCTAACTCTTCTTCAGAGATTTCTGAAACCAATTTCTTTTCAATATTTTGAATATCCCGATTCAGGTTTTCTTTCATCATAATTGCATGGGAGGTGGGGACAATCTTTTTCAAACGGTCATCTTCTTCAACCCGTTTCCTTTCAATCATCCCATTATTTTCCAGCTTGTTAAGCAATGCAGAGATTGTTGCGCTACTAATATTAAGTGCTTTCTGAATATCCTTTTGATAGATTTCTCTGTCCAAATAGTTATCTAACACAAAATAAAGTACTCTTGTCTGTGCGCCTGCATTATTTGTAGACAAATTAAAAATCCGACGAATCTGATTGGACAACCCTAATATACATTTTGTATATTGCATTTCATTCATAGCCCACCTCCTCAAAATATCTCATTTTCACCATCACGCTCGGTCATATTCTTCTTCATTCAGATTAAAGTTTGTTTCCTAACTATTTCCTTGCGATATAAATTAAAACACACTTTCATTCTAAAGAGAAGTGATTTAATTGCATTATTGATGCTAAAAATGCAACAATCACTTGTTATCCTGAAACTCTTTAACGATCCCTGTTTAAGATTTTGATCGTTTATTTTTGATATCCCCAAAATCACAATATGTTTTAATTACATTCTTTCTTGAAAGAGAAATAAATTAATGATATTATTGATGACAAAATAACATTAATTGGAGGTATAATAATGAATACACAACAATTAGAAAGTTTTGTACAAGTTGCAGAGAATTTGAATTTTGCAAGAGCTGCTGAATC
>JBJENR010000116.1:0-2710 GCA_051880315.1 Acetatifactor sp. | reverse complement strand
GGTTTTTTCCCATCCACATCAAATCTGTCTGCTTGAATAAACGTTTGATATGCTTCTGGCGGAATCAGTTTATCTGCAGCATACTTATCTGCAGCGTCCTCACAATCCTCACCCTCAAAAGTAATTCCATAATCACCATTCATTATATGACCTATCTCGTGGAAAAGTGTGAACCAAAACGAATCCGAATACAGTCTTCTATCATTTACCATTAGAAGAATATTATTACCAATCTTTTTTGTTGCACCATTCGTCCTTGAACAAAATCACTCAAAACACTCAGTTTGGTGCAGAATTTCATAAAAAAGAATACCGCACACTTTTGTGAAGTGAGCGGTATTTTTCGTAAAACCTTAACTTAATGACTTTGAACTTAACTAAATGACATTGGCAGATTTTTCTTCTTTTTCAATTATCTCAACCTTTTCTCCCTATACCCACCCCGAGCTCTATAAGCATCGCAAATCACATATCAGTTTGAGAAAGGTGTCATACCGAGGATTCTGGAATCGTTACAATCAATGACATATTCAACTGTTTTAAGGTATTCTGTCCATTGAGTTCTGTTCAAATACTCGATGCAACTACTATTTTCTGCATCCAACTCTCCTTTTTGCAATGCGGCAGCATACTCCTCAAAATCAGTTCCGTTTATCCAATCGTCAGACAGAGCGGTGGTCTCTATCAAAAAGTATTCTCCTGCCCCTGTGCCGCTGTTCCAGACTTCTACCGCAACCTTTGCATGTCCGGGTGGGAAAATCAAGAAAGCGTGCATACCTGCACTCTGCAATGCACTGGCAATGACCAGGGATGTTTCAATACATAAACCGCTTCGCTGTTCCAAAACCTGATCCGGTAAAAGAACGTGCTGATGACTGCCACTGACTGAAAAGCCGTCCTTATTGTAACGTACACCTGTGTTATACATAGCTCTCATGAGAGCGGCTGCCTGAAGATATGTTATGGTGTAATGATTATACCCAGCCTCCTGATAACCCACGAAGCTTTCCATTTTTCCCCCTGTCATTTTGGTAATTTCATCTATGGCACTCCGCTTTAAAGAAGCGATGCCGGAAGATTCCGGGGTTAGGAAGCACAGAATATTGTCCTGAGTAAAGATACCGAAATCACTGCTACTCCATTCCACATCGTTTATACTTTTTATGGTAATCGGTATGGAATCGGTTGTGATTTGTGTACCATTCTGCTCGTAGAGCGTTATGTTTATCTGGGCTGTTTTGGCAGAAGTCAAATCAAGATCGCCGGTTAAAAGGGGCGGTTTGATAAACAACTGTTTTGCTGTACTTGTAATCGTATAGCTCTGTCTGTATTTTTGAGTAAATCCGGGAATCTCAACTTCAATATCAATTTTTCTCTGACCGCCGTAAGTGGCTAAATTCAGGATTACAAAAGAATCATATGCGTTATACAAAGACGGATATATGGTATCAACCCATTCCTTTTGGCAGAAAAGTGCATCTGATTGATTGTTTTTGAAAACATATGCTTCTTTTTCTTTTTCCGACATTCCGATATAATTTTGTATTTCGGCGTATAAATCCTTGGAATAAGTATAGGAACTGTCATCACCATAACTACGCGACATATGTCCGCTTGAATTTACTACATCGTCAAACCACTTTTTTCTGACAGTATTATATCGTTCGAACAAGTATTGGCAGGAATTGAGACGGAGAGGATCCTTGAGATTGATTGCCAAAGCGTACTTTGTCATAATAGCCTGATTCAAGTCCAGAATATTGTCATATTCCTTCCAGTATGCTTCAACAAAGGAAGGGTATTCAAAACCGGCGTATTCGTTCTTTGTTAATTCGTACCAGTTTTTCATGGCATCATAGTTTTCCTGGTGGGTCCTGTTGGTGTCGAAGATGTTTGGTCTGTATAAAAATGTTTCACTATCAATGTAGCGTTCAAAAAAGTCATAATAATCCAAAACTACTTTAGCATAACAAGATGCAAAGCTGTAATAGGAAAGAACAGCGTCCTGTAATTTGGCATCATTTTCTGCAAGTGAGGTTGACTGTGCCTGCAGATTGCCTAGTGTTTGCTGCAATTCGCTCCAAATAATGATTATCTGTTTCATATATTCGTCGGAATTAGCGGTATCGGTGTTTGATTCCTGAGTCACCGCAGTTTCCACAGCAGTATAAGCCTCATCCAAATTTGCCAGCAATTCATCATAGGAGACCGAAGTGGTTTCCACAGTTTCACTGCTTTCGTTAATTGCAGCATCACTGCTCTCCTTTTTTACAACTTCACTGTCTTCGTTATTTTCAGTTCCACTGCTCTCGTTGATTACAGCATCTTTATCCCCGAACACCTTAGAAGTAATCGCAGGAATAAGCTCGGGAAACACAAATGGCAGAGTAACCAAAACCAGGATAACTGCCATAACAGGTATCACGATTTTGAATATAGTCGATTTCTTCTTGCGTGGCTTGGAATCTGTCGGAACGTTTGTCGCACCTGACTGCACTTGGGGATTGGAAATACCTGTACCGGCAGGAGATTCCGATTTAGGTGAACATGGTGTGCCGCATGCAGGACAAAAAGCAGCATCATCATTTAATTCCTTACCGCATTTTGAGCAATACATTATCAATTACCTCCCATATATGTCGTATTTTGTTGCATATCTACGTAAGTATAAATCTCTGTCCTCTCAAAGTCAACTATCTAAAATACTTAT
>JBJENR010000115.1:5386-9657 GCA_051880315.1 Acetatifactor sp. | reverse complement strand
CGATCTGATCCGATTCGGGTTCCTTTTTGCTTGTTATTAACTGCTTTTTGAGGGAATATTTGCAGAGAGGAGCGCTTGCTTGATTGCTTCAAAACTTTCCTCGCTCAAATCATGTTCGACCTTACAGGCATCTGCCAAAGCGGTATCTTTACTCACACCGATACGCATTAGTAAATCCGCGAGTATAGTATGCCGTTCTAATACATCTTCGGCACGTTGTCTGCCAGCTTCGGTCAGTGTGATGTACCCAGTGTTGTCCATCGTTATGTATCCTTTTTCACGAAGGTTTTTCATGGCAACGCTGACGCTTGGCTTGGTGAAATTCATTTCATTTGCGATATCTATTGAACGAACCTGTCCCCTGCTTTTTTGCAGCATAAGAATTGTCTCTAAATAATCCTCCAACGACTCGTCTGCACGATGTTTAATATAACTCATAATATTTCTCCTATCTTTTTTCACATCATATCATTTTTGACTCAAAAAGACAAATAGAAAAAACATAGAGCTTATTGAGAAACTCTCTCTTTTCGAATGCTTGAATATAAAAGGTAGATATGATATTCTTTTTTTGAGTTAGAAAAAACTAACCAAATAAAGGAGGTTTATCATGAATAAAATTTATGTTGTTTATTGGTCTCAGTCTGGAAATACACAGGCAATGGCGGAAGCTGTCGGGAAAGGTATTACTGATGCAGGTAAAGAAGCGGCAGTGGTCTATGTAGGAGATGCTTCTATTGCAGAATTGAAAAATGCGAAGTGCTTTGCACTTGGATGTCCGGCTATGGGAGCTGAAGTTTTGGAAGAATCCGAAATGGAGCCTTTTGTCTGCGAGGTTGAAGGTTTTGCGTCAGGCAAATCAATTGCATTATTTGGTTCTTATGGCTGGGGTGATGGTCAATGGATGCGTGATTGGGAAGAGAGAATGATGGGTTGCGGCGCAACAGTTTTGAACAGCGAAGGTCTGATGTGTCACGAAACACCGGATGAAGCAGTAATAGCGGAATGTGAAGCACTTGGTAAACAGTTGGCAATGGTGTAATACATATTGGATTTGCGATGAGGAGGCTTGAGATGAGAGCTAAACTAATGGAAAAGATGCTGATAGAACATTGTTCTCCGACTCTGGCTGGCATGAAATCTGCAAGTCTCTTCAATTATTTCCACAAGGGAGAACACATTGTTCGAGAAGAACTGCGGGAAATAAATGACCTACTGAATGATAAAGGGGTTTATGTAGATGTTCTGATTTGGCGGGAAAAATCAGCTTTAATATATGTATATCGGGTAAAAATGTTGGAAAAGGAATTAATACAGCCAGGGGTTTTAGAGTTGCTTGAAAGATATGGCTATGAAAATTCCGATATTGATTCCTGCATAAATCATTTGAAATATCGACTTTTGAAATGTACCTGTTTCCCACATGAAATAGGGGTTTTTCTTGGCTATCCGCTTGAAGACGTGAAAGGATTTATTGATAACGAAGGAAAGAATTGCGAGAGTTGTGGAGTGTGGAAAGTGTATTGCAATCGGGAGGAAAAAGACAAGCTGTTTCAGAAATTTAAAAAATGCAAGGATGTGTATCTGCAAGTCTTTTACGAGGGCAGAGAACTCTCGAAAATGACTGTATGTACATAAAAAGTGATGATGTTTGTAAAACCATTCTCTTTTAACTTATGCGAACAAGTATTTCCAGAACTTGCTAATGAGAAAATATATCAATAATGAAATTTAATGAGAAAATATGTTGACAAGAACAGTTAGTCATATTAAACTCAACATGGTTAGAAAAAGCTAACCTTCTTAATGCTGTATTGATAAACAGCATATTATGGAGTGGAAAGGTCTGGAAGAATATATGAATTTAGCGGATGCAATGATTGGAGAAGAATATATAGTGAAAGAAATTCAAACAGAAGATGAAGAATTAAAGTCATTTTTATTCTCCCTGGGATGCTATAGCGGAGAACCTATTACTGTAATTTCCCACATTAAAGGCGGATGTGTTGTTTCTATCAAGGATGCCAGATATAACATTGATACTGATTTAGCGAAAGCTATTTCAATATAAAAAGAATAGTGAGTATCTCACTAATTTTTATGACTCCAGAGTTAGAAAAAACTAACATTGGTAAATTGAAATAAAAATATATCAAAGGAGGATTCATCATGAGAATCGCATTAGCGGGTAATCCCAATAGCGGAAAAACTACGATGTATAATGCCCTGACCGGAAGAAATGAAAAGGTTGGAAACTGGGCCGGTGTTACCGTAGAGAAGAAGGAAAGCCCAATCAAAAGGTCTTATTATGACGGAAAGGAAGAATTGATTGCTGTAGACTTACCGGGAGCTTATTCCATGTCACCGTTCACATCGGAGGAAAGTATTACCAGTGCCTATGTAAAGAATGAGAATCCTGATGCAATTATTAATATTGTGGATGCTACGAATTTAAGTCGAAGTCTTTTCTTTACCACACAGCTTTTAGAACTTGGCATTCCTGTGGTGGTTGCACTTAACAAGAGTGATATTAATGAAAAGAAGAATACGCATATTGATGAGAAAGCTTTATCGGATAAGCTTGGTTGTCCTGTGATTAAGACGGTTTCCACATCTTCCGGTCATACCGGGTTAAAAGAGGTTGTGACAAAAGCAGCTTCTCTAAAGGGCTGTGAGCAAAAGGCTCCTTATGTGCAGGATAATATTGACCTGCATAATAAAAGTGAAGTAGAGGCGGCGGACAGAAAGCGTTTTGATTTTGTGAAGTCTATCGTTTCTGCTGTTGAAAAGCGTAAAGTTTTAACGAAAGAGAAAAACGGTCAGGACAAAATAGATGCCATTCTTACAAATCCATGGCTTGGCATCCCGATTTTTGCACTTGTTATGTTTGGCGTATTTTACATTTCACAGTCCACCGTTGGAACCTGGATTGCGGATTGGCTGGTTGGATGGATTGAAACCTTCCAGGAATGGGTTGCAGGTCTTGTGGAAAATGCAAATCCGTTCATACAATCACTTCTTGTAGATGGAATCATTGGTGGCGTAGGCGCTGTTATAGGTTTCCTGCCGCTTGTTATGGTAATGTACTTCCTGATTGCTCTTTTGGAAGACTGCGGATACATGGCAAGAGCAACTGTCGTTCTGGATCCTATTTTCAAGAGAGTGGGACTTTCCGGAAAATCTGTCATTCCGATGGTAATCGGTACCGGATGTGCCATTCCGGGTATTATGGCATGCCGAACCATCCGCAATGAGAGAGAAAGAAGAGCAACAGCAATGCTGACCCCGTTTATGCCTTGTGGAGCGAAGCTTCCTGTTATTGCATTGTTTGTGGGTGCATTTTTCCCGGATACACCTTGGGTAGGACCGCTAATGTACTTTGTTGGTATTGTTTTAATTCTCCTTGGAGCATTATTGATAAAAGCGATTACAGGATTTAAATACAGGAAATCTTTCTTCATTATTGAATTACCGGAGTATAAAATTCCAAGTTTGAAAAGAGCGACATTGTCTATGCTTAGCCGAGGCAAGGCATACATTATCAAGGCAGGAACCATTATTCTTGTATGTAATACCATTGTACAGATCATGCAGTCCTTTGACTGGCATCTGCAGGTGGTGGAGGAAGGAATGGAAAGCACTTCCCTCCTTGCTTCCATCGCTTCTCCGATTGCAGTCATCTTAGTGCCAATCGTTGGTATAGCAGCATGGCAGCTTGCAGCTGCGGCGGTAACTGGTTTTATTGCAAAAGAAAATGTAGTAGGCACACTTGCAGTCTGCTATGGCTTAAGTGCTTTCATTGACACGGAAGAACTCGCGTTGGTTGGAGATGGAAATGTTGTTGCATCTGCAATGGCACTGACCAAGGTTGCAGCACTTGCTTATCTTATGTTTAATCTGTATACGCCGCCTTGCTTTGCAGCACTTGGTGCCATGAATTCAGAAATGCAGAGCAAAAAGTGGTTATGGGGAGGCATTGCCCTTCAGTTAGGAACAGGTTACACGATAGCTTTTCTGGTATATCAGATAGGTACACTGATTACGACAGGTAAGATTGGAAACGGATTTGTTCCGGGACTAATTGCTGTGCTTGTTATGGTGGCTGTTGTAGTGGGACTCATTCACAGAACAAATAAGCAGTTTGCATCAGAGTATGAATTAAAAAAAGCAGTATAAGATTGACTGTCTTATAGACTCAGTCAGAAAGGAGCGGCAATGGATAATTTGATTGTCATTGGAATTCTGCTGGTTTTAGTAGGCGCAGCAGTCCT
>JBJENR010000115.1:0-5286 GCA_051880315.1 Acetatifactor sp. | reverse complement strand
TGGATAATTTGATTGTCATTGGAATTCTGCTGGTTTTAGTAGGCGCAGCAGTCCTTTACATATGGAAGGAAAAGAAGAAAGGCACAAGATGTATCGGATGTCCGGCTGCCGGTAACTGCTTGGCGAATGGATGCGGAAAGGCGAAAGAGAACTGTAAATGCCATACCGATAGCAATTAAAACTATGCCTGCACTTCTTTTGTGCAGGCATTATTTAAAGATAAATTTTTATTAAAAAATGTGAAAGGAGCTGAAACATGGAAAAGGACTTGTTAAAATCGGAAAACAAATTGGCAGCGAATTATCACAGGACAAGAATGCAGAAAGAAATGGTGTTACAGCTTCTAAAAGAAAATGGATGTAGAATAACGAAACAGAGAAAAATTTTGTTAGACATTATATTGCAGGAGGAATGTGCATGCTGTAAGGAAATTCATTATAAAGCAGTAGCGATAGATCCTTCAATTGGTGCTGCTACAGTATATCGAATGGTTAATCTCTTAGAAGAAATTGGAGCCATCAGCCGAAAGAACATGTATCGTATTTCCTGTGGAATGAATTGTGACAGAGAAGGTGCTTGTATCATTGAATTAGATGATCAGAGCGTTTGTAGATTATCATCTGGTGAATGGTACAATGTTATATCGGAAGGTCTGCGGTGTTGCGGGTATGTGGATGAACAGAAAGTCTCGAGCGTTATTGTAGAGCCTTGTGAATCGAATTGTAGATGATAAAATATCTCAACAACTGAAATTGTGTAGAAGTGTATTGTTTTGGGATATATAATAGATATTTGAAGGAGAATTGTTAAATGAATAAACATAAATTCTGGGCATGGGCGGCTATAATCTGCATGCTCATGGCAATCTGCACAGGATACAGACATGAATAACAATGGAGGTACAAAAATATGATGAATATCTTAAAGAAAATTGATGCAAAAAAGACAGGTATTTTTGCAGCCGGTGTTTTATTTGGAACAGCCGGTATTAAGATTTTATCCAGCAAGGATGCAAAAAAGCTATATACACAGTGCACAGCTGCCGCACTTCGTGCTAAGGACTGTGTGATGAAGACGGTTAGTAATATTCAGGAAAATGCAGAAGATATTTACGCTGAGGCACAGCAGATAAATGATAAACGTGCTGAGGAAGATAATGAATTTAAAGATGAAAGCGAAACAGAAGTTGAAAATGATACTATGAAAACAGAAGAGTAATCAGTGAAAACGAACACCTGCAAGAACGATGCAGGTGTTTTCCATATATGATGAATTTAGGAAAGGTCAAGAACAATGAAATTTCAGATTTTGCATGAAATAAAAGGGCGAATGAGAATACATATCATCCAAAAAAGGATGACGGATGTCGAAGCAGATACTTTAGATTATTATCTAAATCAGTGTAAGGATATTTTGTCTGCTAAGGTATATGAGCGGACACAGAATGTTGTAATTTGCTACGAGGGAGACCGAAAAGAAATTATTTCAATTTTGCAGAAGGCGGATTATCATAACATTAAAGTTCCGCAATCGATATTGGAACTTTCCGGGAGAAGTACAAACAGAGAATATCAGGACAAAATAGTAGAGAAAGTGATTCTTCGTTTTGGAAGTAAACTATTTCTTCCATATCCAATAAGATTTGCAGTTACAACTATAAAGTCTGTAAAATATATTTGGAAGGGGCTTTGTTCCATTTTGAAAGGAAAGATAGAGGTTGCTCTTTTAGATGGAGTGGCAATCGGCGTATCTGTAATTCGGAAAGATGTGAATACAGCTGGCTCGGTGATGTTTTTACTGGATATCGGTGAGATTTTAGAAGAATGGACACACAAGAAATCAGTTGATGATTTGGCAAGAAGTATGTCATTAAATATTAGCAAAGTATGGACATTGACTGATGGAAAGGAAATTCTTGTAAATGCAGATCAGGTAAGCGTTGGAGACGTCGTTGTCACTCATATGGGAAATCTGATTCCTTTTGATGGTATTGTTGTAAAGGGGGAAGGAATGGTCAACCAATCATCCTTGACCGGAGAGTCTTTGCCTGTAGAAAAAAAGGTAGGCGGATATGTGTATGCCGGAACTGTATTGGAGGAAGGAGAATTGACAATAGAGGTTAAGGTTACGTCCGGTGCAACCCGCTATGAGAAAATTGTAACAATGATAGAAGAAACAGAGAAATTGAAATCCGGGATGGAAAGCAGGGCAGAACATTTAGCGGACAGGCTCGTTCCGTACACTCTGCTTGGAACAGGGATAGTTTATTTGTTTACCAGAAATATAACCAAGGCTTTGTCGGTTTTAATGGTAGATTATTCCTGTGCACTAAAGCTTGCAATGCCAATTACAGTTCTTGCTGCAATAAAGGAAGCAAATCGACATCAGATAACTGTAAAGGGTGGAAAGTTTTTGGAATTGATGGCAGAAGCAGATACCATTATATTTGATAAAACAGGGACTTTAACGAAAGCACAACCAATTGTTGAAAAAGTTGTATCTTTTAACGGAGAAAGCCCGGATGAACTGCTTCGTCTTGCTGCCTGTTTGGAAGAACATTTTCCGCATTCTATTGCAAAAGCGGTAGTTAATGCAGCAAAGGAAAAGGGACTCATACATGAGGAAAACCACTCAAAAGTAGAATATATTGTTGCTCATGGTATATCATCAAGGATAGAAGGTAAGAAAGTGATAATAGGCAGTTACCATTTTGTGTTTGAAGATGAAAAATGTTCTGTGCCTGTTGGAAAGGAAGAAATATTTGAAAAGCTGCCTGAAGAATGTTCTTTGCTCTATCTTGCTATGGAAGGAAAACTGTCAGCCGTTATCTGTGTTTCTGATCCGGTTAGAGAAGAAGCAGCCGATGTAATTACTATGTTACGGAAGCAGGGATTTACGAAACTTGTTATGATGACAGGCGACAGTGAGCGCACTGCAGTTTCTGTTGCAAGAAAAATAGGAGTAGATGAGTATTATTCTGAGGTACTTCCTGAAGATAAAGCAGCATATGTAGATAAGGAGCATAGAGAAGGCAGAAAAGTTATTATGATTGGAGACGGGGTGAATGATTCGCCTGCTTTGTCTGCAGCGGATATAGGTATCGCTATTAGTGATGGAGCTCAGATTGCCAGAGAAGTGTCTGATATTACGATAGAGGCAGATAATCTCTATGAATTGGTGGCACTACGGGCAATCAGCAGGAATCTGGTCAAAAGAATTCATAAGAACTATGTGGGTATTGTAGGTATTAATTCCGGTCTCATTTTGTTTGGAGTTGCAGGAGTTATACAGCCGACTACATCGGCGTTATTACATAATGCATCGACAATCGTTATCAGTATGAAAGGTATGACTGGATGGAAAAAAGATACTCTTGATATTTTAAGAGAGGAGGATTTATATGCCTGAGTGTGAAATATGTGACAATGAGATTGACTATCATGAGATCATTGACTGTATTACCTGTGCGCTGGATGCGAGAGACCCTTATACGGCAGGGCATTCAGAACGTGTCAGTGATATGGCACTAAAAGTATGCCAACTGCCGGAGATAATGTGAAAACTCTTGAGGAAAAGATTGCAAGTATTGAAAAGACAATGGAATATATTGAGTCTGCATGGAAGAATATATATAGCGATTATGCAGACAGAAAGATTTCAAAAGATGAATATTTGTTACAGTCTAAAGAGCATAAGCAGAAAAAACAGGCTCTGGCAGAAGAACTGGAAAAGCTGAAAATTGAGAAAAAGAAGAAGGAATCAGATACCTCGTCAGATATGGTTGAAATGCTTTTAAAAAAGTTTTCTGAGGCAGAGGAACTTACAAATGAGATAAAGTCAGTGATGATAGAGAAGGTTCTGGTATATGGAAATAATGCACTGGAGATATACTGGAAACCGGATTTTGCAAAATATTTCGAGCGTACCGAGCTTAGAGTTGGAAAGGAGAAAGTGCATAATGAGTGAAATGATGAAAGCACCACGCATTAATCATTGGATACATGTGCTGCGTGGCGGTAAAATGGTTTTTGATAAAGAAACGAACGAAGCGATTGATAAAGTTTTTGAGCAGCTGCATCTGATAGCACCCTGTGGAGACGATGAAAGACGAGAAATATGGCTGAAGGCAGAGCGTGGTTCAGTCGAGGATTATGATGATTATGAATATCTTAAGGAAGAAGAAATAGTCGATACTTATGAAGATTTCCTCAGAATGTGGCAGGAAGAATACCCGGATGAAGTGAATTGGTTTCATCTTGTCACGATAGAACGAGATGATTATAGGGCGATTTTTTTAGGAAGGGAGCTGATATATCAGTCAAGAGTTTATGAAGAACACGAGGTTTACGAGTATGGGCTGAAAGAATTGTTTGTATGGATGGAGGAGGCAGTTAAGAAATGTGTTGAAGATTTACAAAATGGCTCATATAATTGTGATGTACATAATAATCTATCAGCCAGGCAGCGAACGGGAACTATCTCAAGGAAAGATTACTGGGAACTGTTTCCAGATTGTAGGGAGGCATTTTTTTCTGAAATATCAGATGCGGAGATTGAAATATTTTTATCTAATATAGAAGAACAGAAAGATGGTCAGCCTGTTGGCAACTATATTACTGAAATGACTGCAGGAAAGTTCTATGAATACTGTGCAATCGGTTATAAGGCGAATCAGTATGAGAATCTGGATGGACTTACAGCTAAGGAGCAGTATTATAAGAAAGCAGATGGCAGGGATGAAGGTCTTTCGGAGATTGACGCAGATTCATCTGAAGAGTTTGAGGCTTGGTATAATGACAGGCATCGAGGTGGAGGTCATCCATGGGAAGTATGTCGGGGAGGTAATTCAACACATATAGATTTATTTGTGAGACATAATGAACATGGTTACTTTTTATCTGTAAGAGGAAAGGCATGGACCCGTTCCATTGAAGCAATTAAGTTTTATAATGCGCTAAGGCAAGAGGGTGTAGCTGTTTATCTGCATGATGCGAAGGGTATTACAGACAGACTTCTTGGAAGGGATAGAATTGGAATTGTACCAGAACATGTCATTCCTGCATACTGTGAATCATGGTTTCCGGGGATGGAGATTCTTGATTTTATGAATCTTCCCTATGAGCAGGATGAGTATGAGGCTATGTTGCCAAAGATAACATGGCTTGAAGAACAGAAGCAGGAATTGATGAAAAAAAATAAAATTTTTTGTTAGTCCCTACTTGACAAAATCGGGTGTTCGAAGATCCGGAAAGTCTATTTTACTTGATACAATAAAGGAAGAATTAG
>JBJENR010000114.1:0-9850 GCA_051880315.1 Acetatifactor sp. | reverse complement strand
TACCTTATCGGAGAGCCATCCACCATCTGCCATAATGTAAGCATCCGGTATTCCCAGCGCGTGACGTATTGATGCCGAGTAATGCCTTAAGTCGTGAAAGCGGAAATGCGGTATGTTATTTCTGTCCAGAGCGCGCTCAAACATTATGGTAATTGAGTGAGGATTGAGGTTTGTTATGTGACCCACCTCATTTATTCTGTTTATGACGAATTCCGGGGCTTCTATGTATCGGTCTGATGTTGTTGTCTTCGGAGCCTTAAGATGCCACTCCTTGTCTGCTCCAAGGACGAGAGAATGGTGAATGTGAATAGTGTTGCCGGATATGTCCTTCATTGACAGAGCACATATCTCACCCCGTCTCATCATGCAGAAAGCACCAAGAAGCACCGGTATCTCCAGCTCAGTCCCTTTTACTGCCGCCACAAGCGCTTTTATTTCGCTGTCAGACGGAATATACAGCTCCGGCTGTACTTTTTGTGGCATGGTGGTGTTAAGTGGCAAATTTGAGCCAATTACGGCTGAAATAAGGCCATGATAATTCCGTACAGTCTTCGGAGACTTCGTTTTTGCAAGATTACTTATTACTTCTTGCACATGGTCCTGCTTAATATCCGATATCTGCATATTGTAGAATGCCGGATAATTCTTTTCCATCATTCTTTCAATGTTTTTGTACCCTCTTATGGTGGAAGGAGAAAGAACGGGCTCCTTCCTGGAAATATATTTTGCGAGTTCATCGCAGAACAGCTTAGCATTCTTTTCCTGATCAGCAGTATTTTTTTCCATCAGAAACTGGCTCGCCAGGAACTCGGCTTCTTTCTTTGTGCAGGCTGTGAATGATTTGTATTGCCGCTTTCCATCAGAACCCTTCCCGGTATATACAAGGCATCTGTATGCACCTGATGGTAGCTTTTTTGCTGTTGCCATAATATCATCCTCCTTAAAAAGTGTATAAAAATAACAGCCTGCAGGAACGAATGTTCCGCTTGCTAAGCTGCCCTGGAAATGATACTATCATCTTGTGTAGGACTTTAGTATCCTTCGGGACTATTGTCTATCTAAAACCGTTCCTGTTGGCGCAGGGGCGGTTTTTTATAACTTTGAATATTCTTTCAGACGAGCAATAAGTAGTTGGTTATATTTTTCATAATTAAATACACTGCTTTCTATCATTTCTCTTGTCATATTCTCAAATTCTTCTTGTGTTAAGAAACTTGGTGGAAGAGACATATCCTTATATACGCTTTTGATACGATTGTGAGTGACATAATCACTCAATTCAACAAGGGGAGGAGCACTATGTACAGTAAATATGATTTCTGAATCCAATGTACTTTCACCATGATAAAAATCTGTGCTGTAATACTGGCCAGTGCGTATACAACAGCTACACAAGTACAAAAATCTTAGGTAACTATCGGTCGCAATATCGAAATGCTGTTCGGCTAATGCTATTTCGTATAGCGTCCGGTAATCGTACTCCATCATATAATAGTATTTGTTTGCGCAATTTTTGTAAATCCGTTGTGCGATAATTGTATATGTATTGTCTAAGAATGATCTTTTATGCTTGCCATCTGGGATTCTATTTTTATTGAATTCATATAGAGAAATCCTATATTTCCCATGTCTATGAAGTTCCACATAGTCATAATTTTCGATTAAAAAATTTTTACCCTTATCAGATAAAGTGTATAAGGCAGATTCAAGTCTTATTTTTTCGAGATCATCCTGATCAAGAAGACTATATATGCGTTCAATCAATTCCGATTTATTTCCAGATTTAGAGCAACCAATACTATTGGCTATTGTTTTTAACTCTTTCATTTTATATGATGAAATAGCCGCTAATGCCGGAGCTAATTCGATATAACCATCTGACAATAGATTAGACTGGACTTTCATAGGATTGCTTATGTGGCATTCGCTTTCAAAGTACACTGGGAAGGACGTTTTTAACGGTGTTGCTGTCTCAAACCACCAAAGCATTAGAGTTATTCCATATATCAAATATTCTTCGGCTGACGATTCAACATAATCGTTTCTATATACTTGATGGTTGCTTCTCCAAAAGTTTTTTATTGCCTGCAAATACTCATTGCGGTGGCGTATGAAAGAATTTTTAGAAGAAGATTTCCAATTATTCATATTTAAACCATCGAGTATTTTTCGCATAAATGTCATTTACATATCCCCTCGTAAGTACAGTTATGTGCAACTATCTCTATCAGATCTGCAGAGCGGTTCCTGTCATAGTCTCCGTTTTTGATATGGTCTATTTCATGGTAATATGAAAGTAGGTTCTGCTCATGACTCAATCTGCTGTTTATTACGATTGTGTAGCTTTCATCTGAATTTAAAACAACATAAGAGCGCACACCGGCAGGCATATCCACATATACCACATTTATATTATCCATAATAACCACCCCTGATATGAATCATAGAGAAAGAGGTGTACCATAGAACGTACTTAATCTCTATTACTCATTCTGTCAATCATTTCTTTTACAAATTCAATGTCTTCCTTTTTTACTTTTCTGGATGCATCGAACAGAACCTTGTACTCCGGATTCTCAAACATGAACTGAGCCATTTCCCTGGCATCGTCGTTGAGGTAGTAAGGCGTCTCTGGATTGGAATCTTCTCCTGTCATTATGTACTCGACAGAAACACCAAAGTAATCTGCTAATTTCTTCAAACGTTCTGGGTTTGGAGTGCTATTTTTCCATTTTGAAATTGAGCCATTAGAAAATCCGAGTTCTTTTTCAAGTTTTCCCTGTGATATTCCACGTGAATTTCGTAATTCTTCAATTCTTTCAAATAGTGTCATAACAAGCCTTTCTACTCCACAGAAATATTTCTGTGAAAAGTGGTTGACAAATAGAAAGAATTCTGTATAATAAAAATATAGACACAGAAAACTTTCGGTAAAAATCTATATTGTTTCGGTAAAACTATAATAGAATACTTTCAGTAAAAAGTCAATACAAAACCGAATAGTTTCTGAGGAAGGAGGATTGAAATTGTTATTTGATAACGTAAAGTCATTAGCTGAAAAGAAGGGGATGAGTGTTGGAGAATTGGAAAAGAAAGCCAAGTTAAGCAATGGCTCTATTTTCAAGTGGAAAACATCTACTCCTAAACTTGATAGTGCAAAAGCAGTCGCAGATGTACTTGGTACTACAGTAGACAAGCTTCTGGAAGAAAAGACGGAAGGGTAGGAAGGAGGTAAATAAGGATGCAGACTATTAAAAATATTTATAAGGAATTGGTTCTGATAAGAAAAGAACTCCAGGCCATAAGAAAACACCTGGAGTCCGAAGAGAAGATTTACATGGTGCGTGAACCATACAGCACCAATTACAAACTCGTAAGAGTTGGGTGCGATGGATCTTTGGATGCTAAATAATAACCCCAGGCGAGGACAAATGTTTCAATAATGTGTGGGTCACCATTGCACTTGTTGCTGATATGTTCCAGTATTTCCCCAAAATAATCTTCATCAGGGAAATCAGGATCACCAGAGATATCCTCTGCTAGGTCGCCTATTGGCAAATCCACATCCTTGAAACAAACAATCCATTTTTTAAATGTCCATGGTATCTCGTGATTCATGTCAAAGTCATCCTTTCTTTTGTACTCGGCTCTGGCGGGAGCCTGTAAGGAAAGTATAGGAGAACCGGAGGAGAATAGCAAGTGATTAGAGGAAGGAGGGAATATAGTGCCGAGATTACAACCAACTGCAAGAGACAGGCTGAAGATTGAAGTTGAATCAAGATGGAATTTTGCTATGAACATGGCAAGGCTCAGCTGGAAGCAGATGGCAAAAATTATGGGTGTCTGTGACGCAACGTATTTCAACAGGCACAAGAACATTGAAAAGATGACTCTTGAAGAAATCTGGAGCATTGAGAGAGCAACCGGGTGTAAGTTGACGATGCCATTTCAAAGGAAAGATGAACAGGAAGGAGGATAGGAATGCTGCATAAAATTCTGGAAGGTACCGGCTTTGTACTTCTGCTGTTAGGTGTGGCAGGTATGGACAGTGAAAAGGTACTAATACCGATAGCAATGATATCGGTTGGTATGGGGCTGCTGTTATGGGCTGCATACGAGGAAGGATATTTTAGGAAAGGAGGTAAATGTGAGTGAAAAGAATGCTTTACACCTGTGACAGATGCAGGAAGGAAATCACCGGTGATCCTGTCAGTATCTGTATGGAAGTGATTGACCGGGAAAACAGTGATTATATGAGTGTGGCGCCGTATCCGGATATTGCGGAGCTGGATTTTTGCAGGGACTGCGGGGATTTTATTGCAGGCCGGATCAGACACTTCTGTAAGAAGGGCGCACCGGCAATTATCAATGAGGACTTTGAAAGCGCTGTGGAAGAAATGATTGCGACGTCGCAACCGGATCCCCCCCCGACGGACAAGCCGAAGAGGAGACTGGATACCGGGAAGGTAGCAGCCTTAAGGAAGGCGGGATGGACAGTAAAGGCAATTGCCGAAGAAATGAGCTGTTCGGAACAGGCAGTCTACAATGTTCTGAACAAAATGAAAGCTCCGGAGCCTAAGCCCACGGAGCAATCACCAACCAACTAAATCATAACACACAGAAAGGGGATATTTCAAGATGGATCCTATGCAAGAAATAAAAAAGGAGATTCAGAATATCACAAATAAAATAATGGGTACCATAAATCCCATAAACAGGAAAGATCTTCCGTTCATTGTATTTTCTCTCCGGACGATTCTCAGAGGGCTTGAGAAGCAGATGGACGAGGAGCAAAAGGAAATTGAGAAGGCTATGCATATCTTTTTTGGGTCAGAGATGACTACATACAGTTTATTCAAAATGGGGGGGGGAAAACAATAAATGAGCTACAGAACATGTCCATACTGCGGTGCAAATTTAGACCCTGATGAAAAATGCGACTGCAGGGAAGAAAACGAACAGGAAGAGAATGAAACGGAGGATAACAGCGATGAATGAAATTGTAATCAGAATTGAAGGTCTTGAGGAACTTACAAAGGCGGTACAGGCTCTGGCAGCCGGTTCCGGAGCGGGTGCGGCAGCTACAGCGCCTGTTATTACAGCAACGGAACAGGTTCAGCCGGTACCACAGCAGGCACCGGTTTCCCAAATTCCTACACAGCAGGTACCCGTGCAGCAGACCCCCGTCCAGCAGCCGCCCATCCAACAGTGGAATGCTGCAGGGACCGTTCCCACGGCTCCCACAGCACAGCCCGTCACACAGGTGCCGACAACGGCAGCACCCCAGCAGTATTCCTTTGACCAGCTGGCGGTGGCTCTGTCCAATCTTTGTGTGAACATGAACAAGCAGACAGAGGTACATAACCTGCTGAACCAGTTCGGTGTGAATGCACTGTTTGACCTGCCGAAGGAGAGGTACGGGGAGTTCGCCACAGCCATGAGAGGCATCGGAGGGGTGATCTGATGGGAAAGAAAAAAGAAGAGAGAGCCCATGCACTTCTGTCGGCATCCAGTGCAAAGAAATGGATGAACTGTACGGCATCGGCAAGGCTGGAAGCACAGATACCGGATGAGGAGAGTGATGATGCTTCCGAGGGTACCCTGGCGCACTCCATATGTGAACTGAAGCTGACGAAGCTGTTCACGGACAGAAATATGTCGGACAAGACCTATAAGACCAGACTCGGAAAGCTGCAGAAGGATCCCATGTACCAGAAGGAGATGGAAGGATTCACGGACATGTATGTGGATCACATCATGGAAATTGCGAACAGCTTTCCTGCTCCTCCCACAGTGGCCGTAGAAAAACGCCTGGATTACAGCGAATGGGCACCGGAAGGATTCGGTACCGGAGACTGTATCCTGATGTCAGGAACGGAGCTTCACGTCGTGGACTTCAAGTATGGAAAAGGAAAGCCCGTATCCGCCGTGGATAATTATCAGCTCAAGCTGTACGGACTTGGGGCACTCAGAGAGTATTCCATGATTTACCCCATAAGGACAGTACATCTGCATATCGTACAGCCGAGAAACGGCGGTATTACCGTGTGGGCCATTGACAGGGAAGCACTGGAAGCCTGGGGGAATACGGAGGTAAAGCCCAAGGCACAAATGGCATACGAAGGGGGCGGTCCCTGTGTCCCCGGGGCATGGTGTGATGACTGCTTTTGTAAACTGAGGGCAACCTGCAGGGCGAGAGCAGACGAGAACCTGTCGCTTATGCCGGTGGCAGTGAGTAAGGAACCGGGAAGCTTTATGAATCTTCCTCCGGCACTTTCAAACGAGGAAGTAGGAGGAATCCTTAAGAAAGCACAGTTCCTTGCTTCCTGGGTGAAGAAACTTGAGGACTTTGCACAGAAAGAAATCCTGGCAGGGCACAGAATCCCCGGATGGAAGCTTGTGGAGGGAAGAAGTAACAGAACCCTGTCTGATAGAGACAAGGCTTTTGAGGAGTTAATAAGCGCAGGATACGAGGACGCCGTTCTGTATGAAAAGGTTCCTCTTACTCTTTCAAAGCTGGAAGGTGTTATTACCAAGGAACACCAGAATGGTATTCTCGCAAAGTATATTATTAAACCACAGGGCAAACCTACACTTGCACCTGAGGATGATAAAAGACCCGCCATGAACATGCAGCTGACTGCAGAAGAAGCCTTTGGCGGAGCAAACACCTATAAGGAGGAAAAATAAATGGCAGTAACAACAGGAAAGGTACGTGCAAGTTACGTACACATTTTTACACCCAGAATTCCGGATAACGGAGGTGAACCTAAATATTCGGTTACCTTATTGATTCCCAAGAACGATACGGCTACACTGAACGCCCTTTATGCGGACATTGAAAAGGCGAAGCAGGAAGGAGCACAGAAGGTTTTTGGAGGAAATATACCTCCCCAGTGCAAGATTCCCATCTATGACGGAGACGGATACAGACCCTCCGGGGAACCCTTTGGCGAGGAGTGCCGCGGGTGCATGGTGTTGACTGCATCGGCGAAGCAGCAGCCTGTAATCGTCGGGCTGGATATGCAGAATATCATTAACCCTGCAGATGTGTATTCCGGATGTTATATCCGTGCCAGCATAAATATGTTTGCCTACAACAGTAACGGCAACAAGGGAATTGGCTGCGGATTAAATGCGGTGCAGAAGATAGAAGACGGTGAGCCTCTTTCCGCAAGAGTATCCGCTGAGGAAGCCTTCGGCGGTGCAAATGCCTATGCCGGAGTACAGTCATTCTCTACGCCGCAGGGAATGCAGGCAGCATATCAGGCACCCAATTACGGAAGTGCGCCCACGGCTCCCCAGTACCAGCAGCCGGCTCCTGCTTATGGACAGCCACAGATGAATCAGCCTTATCCACAGATGCCTGCTTATGCGGCAGGACAGCCGGTACCACAGCAGCAGATGCAGACGGTGCAGTATCAGCAGGCGCCTGCACAGCAGCTTGACCCGATAACAGGAAGACCCATGATGGGCGGAGGAGTGATGGGTATATGAGAACCCTGCACATAGACCTGGAAACCTATTCCGGTGTATCAATTAAATCCGGGCTGTACAAATATGTACAGTCCCCGGATTTTGAGATTCTATTATTTGCTTATTCTTATGATTACGAGCCGGTGAGAATCATCGACCTGGCATGCGGTGAAAAGATTCCGGATGCCATACTTACAGATCTGAACAATCCAAATGTGAAAAAAGTAGCCCATAATGCGGCTTTTGAAATATACTGCCTCAGCAAATTCTATGCCACACAGACTTATCAGTGGCACTGCACCATGATTCATTCCCTGTACTGCGGGTTTCCTGCATCCCTGGACGCCGTTGGAAAAGCCATGGGATTTGCGGAGGATAAGAGAAAAATGGGAGTGGGTAAGAGCCTGATAAGGTATTTCTGTATCCCCTGTGCCCCTTCCAGAACCAACGGTGGGAGGACACGCAATCTGCCCCAGCATGACACGGGAAAATGGAACCTGTTCAAGGATTACTGCAGGCAGGACGTTGTCACGGAAATGGAAATACATAAGCAGCTGGAATGTCACCCGTTTCCGGAGTCGGAGCACCGCAACTGGGTTCTGGACCAGATTATCAATCAGACAGGTGTTGCCATGGACACGGATATCATCTCCGGTGCCCTTGCTATCCACAGCCAGATAAAAGATGAGCTGACGGGAAGAGCGAAGGGAATCACCGGCTTGGACAATCCGAACAGTGTGGCGCAGCTGAAGCAGTGGGTACAGGATAATTCGGATCTCGAGATTGACAACCTGAACAAGGCTACTGTGGCTGAGATTCTGGCAGACAAGAGCGAAAAGGAAATGATTAAGGAAGTCCTGAAGATACGTAAGGAGCTGGGAAAGACCTCCGTGAAAAAATATGAAGCAATGCAGAACTGTCTGTGTGCTGACGGACGCATCCGCGGGCTGCTACAGTTCTATGGTGCCAACAGAACGGGGCGCTTCGCCGGCAGACTGGTACAGGTGCAGAATCTTCCCAGAAATTACATAGAGAATCTGGACACGGCTAGGGAACTGGTAAAAAGAGGTCAGATTGAGTCTATCCGGTGCATATACGGAAACGTGCTGGACACCCTTTCCCAGTTAATCAGGACCGCCTTTATTCCCACTCCCGGGAACAGGTTTATCGTGGCAGACTTTTCTGCCATTGAGGCCCGTGTTTTGGCATGGCTGGCAGGGGAAGAATGGAGACTGGATATTTTCAGAACCACAGGGAAGATATATGAAGCGTCAGCCAGCACAATGTTCGGTGTTCCGGTTGAAAAGATTGCCAAAGGGAATCCGGAATATGCCCTCAGAAGTAAGGGGAAGGTGGCGGAGCTGGCGCTCGGTTACCAGGGAAGCGTCGGAGCACTGATTAACATGGGGGCTCTGAATATGGGACTGACAGAAGAGGAACTTCCTGACATCGTGTCCAGGTGGAGAAAAAGCAGTCCCCGAATAGCTGATTTCTGGAAGATGGCAGAACAGTATGCCCTTGCTGCAGTCAAGCTCGGTGTATCGAACACGATGCCCTGTGGCATTACCTTCCACCGGGACGCGGATTACCTGCTGATACGTCTGCCGTCAGGGAGAGACCTTTTCTACTATCATCCGGAGATAAGGGAAAATGACCTTGGAAGGGATGCCATTCATTTCTGGGGCACAGACCAGAAGACAGGCAAATGGGGACTGGTGTCTACATACGGAGGAAAGCTCACTGAGAATATCGTCCAGGCGGTGGCAAGAGACCTTCTGTGTAATGCGATGATGAACCTGTTCTATGCAGGGTACCGGATTAACTTCCATGTACATGACGAAGTCATCATGGAGACTCCGGAGGATTCAGATAAGAATCTGGACGAAGCGATAAAGCTTATGTGCACTCTCCCGGCATGGGCAGAAGGTCTGCCACTTAATGCAGCCGGATTTGAAAGCCATTATTACATGAAAGACTAGTGGAGGAAGACATCCATGGTATATGACAGACAGATAAAAATTGCGACAGGAGCAAACAGAAAATCCATGCACTGGATTGTGCAGGACACCACGTGGTCCGCTTTCCTGCAGAGGCTGTCACAGCCCGTAAGAACCACTGAAAGTTTTGCAGAGTATAAATCACTGCCAAAGCCGAAACAGGACGTTCTGAAGGACGTGGGAGGCTTTGTGGGAGGTGTACTGACGGGAAGACAGAGGAAAAGTCAGGCTGCAGGAGAGCGGTACCTCATTACACTGGACGCCGACACCATTGAGCCCGGCGGAACCCAGAGAGTTCTCAGCTCAGTGTCTGCTCTTGGCTGTGCCTATGCGGTTTACAGTACAAGAAAGCACGAGGGGGCTTCTCCCAGACTCAG
>JBJENR010000113.1:0-2750 GCA_051880315.1 Acetatifactor sp. | reverse complement strand
ATAAGGCCGGAAAACACCTTTCTGATTCCTTTTTTCATGGTTTCCTCCCTGTTTTTTATTACAATAAATAATAGAATAACTAGTGAAATCATCATACCACATATTGTCATAATTTTCAATCTTTATATTGTATAGCATTTCCATATGAAAAACCTCATCAGCCCTGTACACGTCAAAAAACATGCGGGCCGGCAGATACAAATCTTCTGCCGGCCCGATAATTTTTTACGCTTCCTCCATCGGCTTCAGGTCAGGGCTGATTATAAGCTCGCAGCCTGTAGCTTCCTGTATTTCCTCAAGAGTGAAATCCGGATGCAGCTCCTTCAGCACGATACCATCGTCTGTTATCTCCATCACACCCATTTCCGTGATGATCATGTCTACACATTTTACAGCAGTAAGCGGCAAAGTGCACTCTTTAAGAATCTTATGCTTTCCTTTCTGAGTATGGAGCATTGAAATTATTACTTTCTTGGCACCTACCACCAGATCCATGGCGCCACCCATACCGGCAACCATTTTGCCAGGTATGATCCAGTTGGCAAGGTTGCCTTTTTCGTCCACCTGCATCGCTCCCAGTACAGTTGCGTCAACATGTCCGCCTCTGATAATCGAGAAGCTCATGGCAGTGTCAAAGAAGTTTGCTTCCGGGGTATGTCTTACGAAACAACCGCCGGAGTTGACTACATCAGGATGCTCATCACCCTCCTTGACCTCTTCCGAAAGTCCTGTAAATCCATTTTCCGAATGTATCACAATATGTACATCATCCGGTATATAGTTGGCAACCATAGTAGGAAGTCCTATACCTAAGTTTACAACGTCTCCGTCTTTCAGTTCCTTAGCTGTTCTGGCAGCAATTCTCGCTTTTAAATCAGCCATGGCATTTCACCTCCCACGATTCTGTCAACAAAGATTCCCGGAACAATAAAATCATCCGGATGATTCTCACCTGTTTTTATTATTCTCTCCGATGCGATGATAACCGTATCCGCAGCCAGAGCCATAACTCCGTTGAAGTTTTTAGTTGCCAGGTTGCATCTGAAATTACCGAAATCGTCACATTCGGAAGCCCTGCAAAGAGCGAATTCCGCTTTGAGAGGCATCTCCAGGAGATACTCCTTGCCATCGATAGTCAGGGTTTCTTTGCCCTCAGCTATCATAGTCCCCACTCCTGTAGGAGTCAGTACCCCGCCGAGACCTGCGCCTGCTGCTCTGATACGCTCTGCCAGTGTCCCTTGCGGAACCAGTGTACATTTGAGGGTTCCGTCATTCATGCCCTGTCCTACCAGCGGGTTCATACCTACATGAGAAGCGATCAGATGATCTATCATTCCCTTTTCCAGCAATTTGCCTACGCCTCTTGCAGGCTTGCCGTCCTTGGCAGGAAGTCCGCCGTCATTGCATATAACCGTAAGATGTTTTACCCCTTTGCGGATGAGAGCATCCATGAGTATTTCAGGACTGCCTGTTCCCAGGAATCCTCCGACCATAACACTGGCGCCGTCATTGATATCCGCCACAGCCTCATCAGCCGTCATGATTTTTCGAATCATATTCCAATTCCTCCCTTCTCTAAACCATCTTCCTGTTTACGATCTCCGTAAGCACGAAAGATGCCACATGTTCCGCATAAGTATGTGCACCGAAGCCCGCATCGTATCCCAGTTCCTGAGCCAGCTCATGAGATATTCTCGGCCCGCCGCATACGAGGATGACCTTGTCTCTGAGACCTTCTGCTTCAAGGAGCTCTACCATGTTGGTAAGGTTGTGGATGTGAACATCCTTCTGAGTAACAGTCTGCGATACCAGAATCGCATCCGCGTTCACTTCCTTTGCTTTCTGTATTAACACCTCATTCGGTACCTGACTGCCCATGTTGATGGCATTGATACCTTCATATCTTTCAAGTCCGAAGTGTCCGTGGAATCCCTTCATGTTCATGATGGCATCGATGCCTACCGTATGAGCATCCGTACCTGTCGAAGCTCCTACAACAACAACCTCTCTCCTGATGTTGTCCTTGATATACTGTGCGCATTCCAGTCTGTCCATCACGTCCACTTCAACCTTTGTAACCTTGATAGTGGTGTAATCCACAGTATGCTGGCATTTGCCGTATACTACAAAGAAAGTGTATCCATCCGTCATATTTTTTGAATAAACCACATTCGGCTCATCAAGTCCCATTTTTTTAGCCAGTATCTTGGCGGCTTCGCTTCCTTCTTCACCAAAAGGAACAGGAAGTGTGAATGTAAGCTCCATCATGCCGTCATTCAGTGTATCTCCATATGGTTTAACCTTTGTCAGATCAACCTGTGCAATAGCTGTATTACATGCAGTCATTACTTAGCACCTCCCAACATAAGCGGAATGAACGGATTGAAGTATTCGTCATCTTTGACGCATACACCCTCAAGACCTTTACCTCCGTCTCTCGCTCTCTTTACACCTCCGAATTTACCCTGCTCAATTGTTGCGAACAGACCCTCTTCTTCGATTTCATGCAGCAGCTTGTTGGCTTCCGCCAGAACAAACTGTGCTCTCTTCTGTATTATTCCATCTTCCTTGAATTCCACTTCGGAACCGATATCTCTCGCATTATTAAAAATGTACTGTGCGTTTTCTATCGAAAGATATCTGTCGTGCATGTGAGGTGTATGAATAGCCTCGGTCAGCATTCCCAGAAGCTGCAGAGACTGTCCCGACCATACTGCAATAAGATTGAAAAGCGCATCCTGTATGTGACC
>JBJENR010000112.1:0-44879 GCA_051880315.1 Acetatifactor sp. | reverse complement strand
GGTGTTCGAAGATCCGGAAAGTCTATTTTACTTGATACAATAAAGGAAGAATTAGTTGATATCGGAGTTTCAAAAGATTATATTATTTATTTGAATTTTGAAGATATGGATTACGATTATATCGTTGACGCTTCGGATTTGAATAAAGAAATCAAAAGCAGAATTCTTGATGATGCAAAATACTATATTTTTTTAGATGAGATTCAGCATATTGATAGCTTCGAGAAAGCATTGGCTTCATTTAGGGCAACACTTAATGTATCCCTTTTTGTTACCGGGAGTAATTCAGCATTACTCTCAGGAGAACTTGCTACTCTGCTTACAGGAAGAACTGTTGAGTTTGAGATTTTTCCGTTTACTTTTTATGAAATGAAGCAGTATTTTGAACTCAATCATAAAGAGTTTACAGATGATTTATTTATGGATTATTTAAAATGGGGTGGATTTCCTCTTCGATTTGATTATACAGAAGAGTCGGCAGTGCATAAATACTTAATGAATTTGTATGAGAGTATCGTCAATAGAGATATTGTAGGAAAGACGAAAAGTGCTGACAAAAAGGCATTTATGGACATCTCATTATATATTCTTGCAAATGCGGGAAAAGAATTATCTATCGAAAACATCATTGATACGTATAAAAAAGATAACAAAGAAATTTCAAAGCGTACCATATATAACTACCTGGAACGCATGAAAAAAGCATATTTGATTCATGGAGTAGGAAGATATAACATAGTTGGAAAGTCGGCATTAAGCAATAAGGAAAAACAATATGCTGTTGACGTGGGATTAAGGACAATAAATACAAATACTATTAACTATGAGGATACCTTCTTTTTAGAAAACATCATATATAACGAATTACGGTTTATCGCTTTGAACATTCAGTAAGAGTTGCAGAAAATGCAAAGATAATAGCTATGGCAGAAGGCCTCAATGAAATGGATTTAGTTATTGCAGGATTATTGCATGATGTTGGATATAGAGAATGTCTAAAGTTTGAGGATTTTAGTATTCATCAGTTTATCAGTGCAGATATTGCAAATGAATATCTCACATCAGCAGGCTATCCTTCGGAAAGGAGGTTCGAAATGGTGAAGGCAATTTCCCGCCACAATCTTACCGACAAATTGCGTGAACGAAAGGACAAATGAAGAAATAATCTGTCAAGCAAAGAAGGGATTTTGAAATTCTAACTTAACGTGTCACCATAAAATGTAATCTTAATTCGTATCACTAATATACAATTTATAATGGAGGATGATTATATGAGATTGAAATTTGCTTTTATTTCAATTGTTATTTGGGGGTTGACTTTAACCGGTTGCAGCAATCAGAGAACAATACAGGAGTCAAATATAGTATCAGAAGAAAGTTCTGAATTATCGGCAACCGGTGCTTATAATAGCATGACTATAACTTATCCCGGTAAATACACAGTGAAGTTTAATTCGCAAAATGCGGGTCATCCAAATTCAGAATGTGATTTTGCAACTTTCATTAATTGGGGGAGCAAAGGTGAAGAACATGGAGATTGTAATATTTATTACCATGTAATGGCAGATAACATCGTCGAGAATGATTATGCTGACTATGATGAGTTTGAAGAAGTAATGGTGAACGACAAACTCTATAAGGTTATAAGAGCTGAGGACACAATCACCATGTTATATAAAGTAGATAAGAGTTTCTATATTAGAATAGAGCTGTTTGGTGCTAACCAGTATGACAGTTCGGGTAATCATACTGAGGTTACATGTTCTCCGTCGGACTATCTTGATAATGGATGGCTTGATAAGGAGATTGTATTAAATATTACACCAGTGGAATAGATGAAAGAGTAATATCAAAAATTCCTTTCTGTTTACGCTGCAAGCCATCTGACAGCTTCCGTTTGTCTGACTCAGGTTCTGTCAGAGAGTTGTTTTATTTACTAAACTTGGTATAATAAATTAGGGTAACACTTTGACAAATACATATTTGAGAGAGGTTATGTATGAATCATAGGATTACAATTCGCCCGGAAGAGCATAAAGATTATAAAAGTATCATTTCTCTGATTTTGCGCTCGTTTCAGGAAGGAACTGACTATTCCGATGGAACGGATATTATTGCATTAGTAGAAGAAATCAGAGATTCGAAATACTACATACCGGAATTGTCTTTTGTCGCGGAACTGGATGATACAATTGTTGGACATTTTTTATTTTCAAAATTTCCGTTATCTCCTACCAGGGAAGGGGGCTGCGGAGATGTGACAGATTCGGGAATCGTAATGCTGGCGCCGGTATCGGTGCATGCGGATTATTTCCGCCGGGGAATTGGAACTGCCATGTTGAACTTGGGAATTGAGAAGGTAAAAGAATTGGGCTATAAAGGTATAACCGTTGAGGGGAATTATAAGTTTTACAACCGTGTCGGATTTCGAACTTCATCTGAGTATAACATTTTTCCCACAAGCGGATATCCCCTGAAAGAACCCAGGTGTATGATGTGTCAGGAGACATATGAAGGTTCTCTGGATGGTGTACAGGGATATATCGTTTATGACATGTATTACAATGCATAACCAGTGATACAAAATTATCAAAGGATACGAGGAAAGAGAGGAGAAGGCGTGGGAAAATTGTGGTATGCGCAGCCGGCTGTAGAGTGGGAAGAGGCACTTCCCATAGGAAACGGCAGAATGGGTGCAATGGTTTACGGAGGTACCGACTGTGAGCGGATTCAGCTGAATGAGGAGAGTATGTGGTACGGGGGAAAGGTAAACCGTATCAATCCGGATTTTCGGGAAAATCTGCCTAAGGTCAGGGCGTACCTGGATGCAGGAGAGATTTCCAAGGCGGAGAGGCTGATGGACAAAGCCATGTCGGGCTGTCCTGACAGCATGCATCCCTATCAGGTATTGGGGGATATCAGCTTTTATTTTGGCGGAATTCAGAGGGATGAGGTGACGGATTATAAGCGCACTCTGGATTTGGACCGGGCAGTGGTCACAACAGAGTTTACCTGCCACGGTACGGTATACCGGAGAGAGGTGTTTGCCACCAAACCGGGGGACTGCATTGTAATGCGTTTTACGGCGGAAGGAGAGGGAACTGTGGATTTTACCGCCAGAATGAGGCGGGGAAAGTTCTTTGACGGGGTTGGAAGCTGCGGGGATGACGGGATTGAACTGTATGGTAATCTGGGCAAAGGAGGCATCGACTTTTCCATGCTTTTGCGGGCCGAGGTGAAAGGCAGCGGGAAAGTGACTACTCTGGGAGAAACGCTGAATGCGGAAGGTGCAGAGGAGGTGCTTCTCTATTTTTCTGCGGATACCACTTATCATTACGCAAAAGAAGAACTGGACGCCCGGGTGCAGTCCTATGGAAATGCCCATAGTGCTGTCATGACCGGAGATGGGAGCGCCTGCTCCGGAGACGATATATTATACTCCGGAGACCGTTCGCAGTGCTCCGGAGACGATGCTCTGTGCCCCGGGGAGAAGAGTTTTCTGGACTGTGCCGGCAACCGGGAGCTCCCGGAATACGAGAGAATTGACTATTTACATCAGGCAGCTCTGCAGGCTCTTCTTCATGAGAAAAATGACATTAATGTCAGAAAAAGCAGGAAGAAGGGCTACAGTGAACTGTTGCGGGAGCATATTGCGGATTATGGGGGACTTTACAACCGTTTCGTATTTGAACTGGAGGGAGCAGAGGCTTTTGACTGTCTGCCCACGGATCAAAGACTGGAACAGGCAAAGACAGGTAAGCCCGATGTGGGGCTGAGCAAGCTTCTCTTTGATTTTGGCAGATATCTCACCATTGCCTGCAGCAGGGAGGACGGTCTGCCATCCACCCTACAGGGATTATGGAACAAGGATTTTACTCCGGCCTGGGACAGCAAGTATACTATCAATATCAATACAGAGATGAACTATTGGCATGTGGAAAGCTGTCATTTGTCAGAATGTCATCTGCCGCTGTTTGGACTGTTGGACAAGGTGCGGAAGACAGGCAGACGCACGGCACGGGAAATGTATGGCTGCCGGGGGTTTGTGGCCCATCACAATACGGACATCAACGGGGATTCCGCGCCTCAGGATATCTGGTACCCCAGCTCCTACTGGACCATGGGCGGAGCATGGCTTTCCACCCATCTGTGGACACATTATTTGTATACGAAGGATGAGGAGTTTTTGAAGAAAGCTTTCCCGGTACTGCTGGAAAGTGCCCTGTTCTTTGTGGATTTTCTCATAGTGAGAGACGGATACCTGGTGACCAGTCCTACGGTATCGCCGGAAAATACATATCGGCTTCCCGGCGGAGAGACCGGTGCCTGCTGCATCGGAGCCACCATGGACAACCAGATTCTCAGACACTTGTTTACAGACTGCCTGGATGCCTGGAGGGCACTGGGAGAGCAGGTTCCCGCAGGATGCGAAGTGGAAGGCGTGGAGAGTATTCCGGAGCTGATAAAGCAGATAGAGGATTGCAGGAGTAAGCTGATTCCCAATAGAATCAGTGAAAGCGGCAGGATTATGGAGTGGCAGCAGGACTATGAGGAGGTAGAGCCGGGACATCGGCATATTTCTCATCTCTATGGCCTGTATCCGGGAGGAGAGATTACGGTGGATGGTACGCCGGAGCTTGCAAAAGCAGCGAGACGCACGCTGGAACACAGGCTGTCTCACGGCGGTGGCCATACAGGCTGGAGCCGTGCCTGGATTATGAATCATTATGCCAGTCTCCGGGATGGAGAGGCAGCATACGAAAATATAGAAAAAATGCTGGAGCAGTCCACCTATCCCAATCTGTTTGACCGGCATCCGCCCTTCCAGATTGATGGTAACTTTGGCGCCTGTGCGGCTATGAGCGGTATGCTGGCCCAGAGTAATGAGGAACGGACGGTATTGTTGCCTGCCCTGCCCGGTGCATGGAAGACGGGCTCTGTCAGGGGGCTTTGTCTGGCAGGAAATGCGGAGCTGGAGATGTCCTGGAAGGATGGAAAACTGACTAAGTCTGTGATAACTGCTCATAGTAATTATGACACGACTGTCATATATGGCACCGAGAAAAAGAAGGTTTCTCTGAAGGCAGGAGAGAGTATAGAACTGAAATTTGCCAATGTATCATAGATTGAAATAACAGATTGAAATTCCCAAAAGGGATATATAAAAAGGTGCCCGCATGCTTTGCATGTGAGGCACCTTTTTGAGATACGTCCTAGGCAACATCGTCGCCGCTTACCGTTTCTTTTCCCTCTTTTACCCTCTTGATATAGTCCTTTGTCATCTGGACAACCTGGCCGGAGAGCAGGGTGATGGCAATCAGGTTGGGCAGAGCCATGAAACCGTTAAAGGTATCGGAGATATCTACAACCAGGTCCAGGGAAATACGGCAGCCGATAAAGATAATCACCAGGAAAAATACCTTGTACACGGGGATTGCTTTGATACCGAAAAGATATTCAATTGCTCTTTCGCCGTAATAGGACCAGCCAAGGATGGTAGAGAAGGCAAACAGCATAACGGCAATGGAGATAAACTTGCTGCCAAAGCTGCCGAAGACTGTCTCGAAAGCAGCGCTGGTCAGGGCTACGCCGGAGAGGAGTCCCGCATCTGCCAGCTCTGTGCCGTTGACTGCACAAGCCTCGTAAGCTTCCAGATTATAGACACCGGAGGTCAGGATGGTGAGAGCTGTCATGGTGCAGACAACGATGGTGTCCGCAAACACCTCGAAGATACCCCACATACCCTGTATAACAGGTTCCTTAACATCCGAAGCGGAGTGAACCATAACGGAGGAACCAAGACCTGCCTCGTTGGAGAAGACGCCTCTAGAGATACCTCTCTTCATGGCTACCATAACGGTAAAGCCCGCAACACCGCCGCCCATGGACTGAAAACGGAAGGCATTGCTGAAAATAGCACCAAAAGCCGCAGGCACTTCACTGACATTTGCAAAGATGACTACCAGAGCACCGATGATATAGGTAATGGCCATGAAAGGAACCACCTTTTCGGTAACGGATGCAATACGCTTGATGCCGCCCACGATTACCAGTCCGACAAAGAGCATGATGAACAGCGCGGTAACCCAGTTGGGGATACCGAAGGAATTCTTGAGGCCATTGGCAATCTCATTACCCTGTGAGATATTGCCGATACCGAAGGATGCCAGGACACAGAACACGGAAAAGATCACAGCCAGCCATTTCCAGCCCAGTCCTTTTTCTATGTAAATCATGGCACCGCCAATCCAGTTGCCCTTTTCATTGCGGTAGCGGTATTTGATACCCAGTGTATTCTCAGCGTAGTTTGTCATCATGCCCAGGAAAGCGGAAAGCCACATCCAGAAGATAGCGCCGGGACCGCCCATTGCCAGAGCCACTGCCACACCTGAGATATTACCCACACCGATGGTTGCCGCAAGAGCGGTACACAGAGACTGGAACTGTGATATGGAATGCTTGTCGTCTGTACGAAGGACCTTTTTGTTACCTTTTTTGAACAGGGACAGGAAGGTGACATCCAGCCACTGTTTTATGTGGGTAATCTGGAAAACCTTGGTTCTTAAGGTAAACATCAGGCCTACCAGCAGGAAAAACACCAACATGATAGGTCCCCAGATAAAGCCGTTCAGGCAATCGTTGACGTCGGTTACGATTTTTAAAAATTTGTCTGCCATTTTTTCTCCCCCAGTGAAATTGATATTTTCGATTTTAGCTACAAAAAAAGCGCAATGGGTTTACCATTACGCCTTTGTAACGTTAACACGTTATTAGAATAATACATAAAACTCTCCGGGTCAAGAAAAAAATCATCTTATCCCCATAAAAAGGGAGGATGCCAGAGAACCGGGTTCCCTGGCATTTATTATGAAAAAGTTATTTAGTAAACAATCAGCTGTGATTCGCTTTACCAGCTTCTCATCGGTCTATGCTCATAGTATAGGCTATAGAAATGTCTAAAGAATGTTTTTCGGATGAAAAAACCTTGAATGAATTGTAAACAAAATATGAACATCAAAACTCGAAGGAGGTAAGCATCGTTCAGGAATGCTCCGGTTCCGGATACTCCGTCCCGAAGGTATCAACGGTAACAGTTTCCATAATCTGAGGCTCCACAGGTCTGTCGTTCCAGTCGGTTCTGGTCTCGGCAATTTTGTTGACCACGTCCATTCCTTCGATTACCTTTCCGAAAGCGGCATAGGAACCGTCCAGATGAGGACTGGTTTTGTGCATGATGAAGAACTGACTTCCCGCGGAATTGGGATCCATGGCCCTTGCCATAGAGAGAACGCCCTCGGTATGCTTTAGGTTATTTTCGAAGCCGTTCATGGAGAATTCTCCCTTAATCTGATAACCGGGACCTCCCATACCATTGCCGTCGGGGCAGCCGCCCTGAATCATGAAACCGCGGATCACGCGGTGGAAAATCAGCCCGTCATAAAATTTTTTGTTGATGAGGCTGATAAAGTTGTTGACGGAAACAGGTGCAATCTCGGGATACAGCTCTGCGCGGATGATGGAGCCATCCTTCATTTTAATTGTGACAATAGGATTTTGTGCCATAGAAGTTGTCCTTTCTTTTTTGAATAGATTCCTGTAAAATACCAGTAGTATTATAACGTAAAGGACAGCATGCGTAAAGAGGAAGTGACAGGTTGTGAGTTATTTCAGAAAGATAGAATTCAACAGGCAGGGATTATCGGGAGCCGTCTTTATCACGGATGAGCCGGCAGAGGCAGAGAGACTTCAAAAGTGCGGTGAGGCGGTAGTGGTTTATCTTCATGAGGGAAACCGGGACCGGTGTTTTTCAGGGTTTCTTTATGCAGTGGAGGCTCCGGAGGAATTGGATGAGGAATACGCGGAGAAGGTTTATCGCAGACAAAAAGGTTTGCCGTGGAATGTATTGGAGACGGAGCGCTGCCTGATAAGAGAGACGGTTCCGGAGGATGTGGAGGACTTCTTTCTAATATATAGTGAGCCGTCAATCACAAGATTTATGGAGGATCTGTATCCGGATAAGGAGCAGGAAAAGGCATATATCAGAGAGTATATTGAAAAGATTTACGGATTTTACGGCTTTGGGGTGTGGACTGTGGTGGAGAAGGCCTCAGGTGATATTATCGGAAGAGCCGGCTTTTCTTATCGGGAAGGCAGTGTGACGCCTGAGCTGGGATTTATCATCGGTGTTCCCTGGCAGAGGAAAGGCTATGCAGGAGAGGTATGCTCCGCCATTCTACAATACGGATGGGAGGAATTGGGCTTTCGGGAGGTACAGGCCCTGGTGGAACCGGGGAATGAAGCTTCTCTGCGCTTATGTGACAGACTGGGATTCTGCAGGGAGAAGGAGGTCACTGTGGAAAATAAGGTACATTTTCTGTTAAAATGCTACAAATAGACGGTGCTAATTATTAAATTATTATAAAATATGCACGATTGACAGCATCAGATGCGGATGGTATACTTGTATACATAAAGCAAAGGCGCTATGGGTTGTACCCGTGGTGCCTTTTTTGTCTGGTAGTGGGCGCGCGCTATCGGACAAAAGCTGAGGGCGATGCAATGGGGCATTGGTAGGGATACCTGTCTCTTGTCATCGCTAATTTTGTTTTAAGGAGGAATGAGTTATGGAAGAAGCATCAAGTTTGGTATTTGGCGTATGGTTTTTAATCGGCGCCGCTCTGGTATTCTGGATGCAGGCAGGATTTGCCATGGTGGAGACCGGTTTTACGAGGGCAAAGAATGCCGGCAATATCCTGATGAAGAATCTGATGGATTTCTGTATTGGTACTGTAGTTTTTATTTTAATCGGTTTCAGCCTTCTGTTGGGCGAGGATATGCTGGGACTTATCGGTAAACCCGGATTTGATATCTTTACTGCCTACGAAGAGTTTGACTTTTCCAATTTTGTATTCAACCTTGTGTTCTGTGCTACAACGGCAACCATTGTATCCGGTGCAATGGCTGAGAGGACAAAGTTCTTATCCTACTGTGTCTATTCCGGTGTGATATCTGCTTTGATTTATCCCATTGAAGCACACTGGATCTGGGGTGGCGGCTGGCTGTCTCAGTTAGGCTTCCACGATTTTGCAGGTTCCTGTGCCATCCATATGGTTGGCGGTATCTCCGCACTGATTGGCGCAGCCCTGTTGGGACCCCGTATCGGTAAGTTTGTAAAGGACAAGAATGGTAAGATTGTAAAGGTAAATGCATTCCCCGGTCACAACCTTCCCATCGGCTGTCTCGGCGTTTTCATTCTGTGGCTGGGCTGGTACGGATTTAACGGTGCGGCTGCAACCAGCCTGGATCAGCTGGCTTCCATTTTTGTGACAACAACCATTGCACCTGCAATTGCAACAGTGGTTTGTATGATTTTTACCTGGATCAGATACGGGAAACCCGATGTATCTATGTGTCTTAATGCTTCCCTTGCAGGACTTGTGGCAATTACCGCTCCCTGTGATGTGACAGATGCCTTTGGTGCTATCATTATCGGTGCCGTGGCAGGACTCCTGGTAGTATTTGGTGTTTGGCTTCTTGACAACAAATTACATATTGACGACCCCGTGGGTGCCGTGGCTGTGCATTGCCTGAACGGTATCTGGGGTACCATTGCAACCGGTTTGTTTGCAACCACAACAGCTCCCGGAAATGATTCCGTGGTAGGTCTTTTCTATGGCGGCGGCTTCAAGCAGCTTGGCTTACAGCTTCTGGGCTTTGCCGCAGTGGCAGCATGGACTGCAGTAACCATTACCATTACCTTCCTTATCATCAAAGCCATCTTTGGTCTTCGTGTGACTGAGGAGGAAGAAATTGTGGGTCTGGATTCCTGCGAGCACGGTCTGCCTTCCGCATATGCAGGCTTCAGCCTTATGGATATTTCCAATACCATGATGATGAGCGAGAATGAAAATACGGATCTCGGCGTATCCGATTATGCAAAGGCCTCTGAGGTTCAGAAGGCAGCAGCAGTCAAGGTGGTACAGGCTCCCGTGGCAGCAGCCAGCGGTATTTACAAGGTTGTCATTATCACCAAGCTGTCCAGATTTGAGAAGCTGAAAAAAGCTATGAACGATTTGGGTGTGACAGGTATGACCATGACGCAGGTTATGGGCTGCGGTATCCAGAAGGGTGCCGGCGAGAAGTACCGTGGCGTAGAAATCGATGCTACTCTGCTTCCCAAGGTCAAGATTGAGGTGGTGGTGAGCAAAATCCCCGTAGCCGATGTCATTGAAGCAGCCAAGAAGGTGCTTTATACAGGTCATATCGGAGATGGTAAAATCTTCGTATATAACGTGGATAAGGTAGTCAAGGTTCGTACCGGAGAGGAAGACTTTGAAGCTCTCCAGGATGTGGAATAATCTATAAATTTACGGATGTAGGAACCAAGTGTAGGACGCACAAATCAAGGCGCCGGGCAAAAGCCCGACGCCTTGTGTTATTTGGTTCAATTGAACCTTCCGTCATAGATGGGCATATTGGCAATATATTCATCAGCAATCGCCGGAACATAGTAGGCACCGAAGGTTTTCAGACCATTATCGGCAGAGGTGGAATTCGTGGTATCAGGAAGCAGTACATAAAAACGGTAATAGGGCAGCAACACTTCTGACAGACGCCCGGTGCGATACATAAGCTCTACCTTTCCGATTGATTCCACGCCGGGAAATGCCTCGGGAACGCTGGTTTGGTAGTTGCCTGCAAGCAAACGGTTCGTTGCCGCTTCCACGGTGATAACAGGATAATCTCCAAACTTTTCTGCAGTCAGCAGGCTGTTTTCTATTCTGATAAGATACAGGTTTCCCTTATCATTGGGATAAAAGCTTGTGTAGCAGAAATTATAGTTTAAAATATCTTCTAAATCGTCACCGGAGGCATCATAAACTTTATAAAGTCGGTTAAAGTCACCATAGATATTATGGTCCCCCGAAGATACTGCCCTGGGCTCTGCAAAAGCAAGAAGACCATTGTAAACATCCATAAGGTAGGAGAGGACACGTTCTGCTTCCTCATCTGTTGTGTTATTGTGTGTGAAGCTGTAGCCTTTAGGGAGCTCAAGTCCCTCACCCGGCAGGTAGTATTCTATTTCTCCGTCAGCATAAATATTTATTGTTCCGTTATCGGTTTCTGCATGAATCCGGGTTGGATTTGTGCCGGGAACCGCTTCATCGTCCTTTACCATGATTCCGTCGGTAATTATTTCAGTGGAAAGCACCTCAAGATGAAGGGCAGAGGCAACAAAGGACAACTGTTCCATCATTTCCTCCTCGCTCAGACCTATAGGGACACCGGCGCCGGTGGAATCATAGGAGTTATTCTGATAGACAGGCAGGGATGTATATAGAGCGTCATGCCAGAATAGATACATATATGGCATGTCAGAAGGACAATGCGGAGTAAAATGAACAGAAGGGGCTGTAAACGGACAGCCCCTTCTGGTTGTTTATCATCCCGGAACTAAATGTCTCATTGTCCGTAGAAAATCTGGGCAATGGGCGAGTCGGGAGTGAGAATTACGGTTTTGTTACCACCCTTCATGGAGATTTCCAGTGCATCCAGACTTCTCACAAAGGAATAAAACTCCTGCTTGGTTGCGTCGTTGTATGCTTCGGAGAGAATTCTCATGTATTCTGCCTCGCCCTCGGCAATCAGGATTTCCGCTTCCTTTTCTGCCTCTGAGAGAAGTACGGTGATTTCCATGTCTGTGGTGTTGCGGATTTTTTGGGCTTCGGAGCTTCCTTCTGCCGTGTAGGTGGCTGCGATATTGTCGCGCTCAGAGATCATGCGCTCGTAGACAGCTGCCTTATTATCGCCGGGAAGATCCAGCTTCTTCGTCTCGTAGGACAGCAGCTGAATACCGTACTGGTCCAGGGAGTTGCCGATATTGCTGACCACTGCCTTAGAAAGGGCTCCGTTGCGCCCGGATATTACCTCATCCTGGGAGGTGCTGCTTATTACGTTTTTCGTTGAGTTGTATACTATGGCATCCAGACGGCTTTCTGCGTTGGTTACGGAGGAATTCAGGGTCTGGGCAAACTTTACCGGATCAGTGATTCTCCAGAGAATATAGCTGTCACAAATCATGGTCTTCTTGTCACTGGTAATGACATCGGAGGGAGAAAGGTCATACAGCAGAATCTGTCTGGGCAGCTTATCCGCACTCTGTACAAAAGGAATCTTGAAGCTGATGCCCGGGGTGGATATCACATGGTCAATTTTACCGAACTGCCATATCAGGCTGTATTCGTTCTCGCGGGTGATGACAATGGAGGACGCGCCGGTGATAACAACTGCAAGTATAATTACAATGAATGCAAATTTTCTCAATTTTTTCATTTGAACAATCCTCCTTAGTTTTCGGTACTCGGATTACCGGTGCTGCCGGTGTTTCCTGAAGTATTGCCTGTAAAGGATTCAATGGGGTATATGGTCTGCAGGTCGCCGTTTGGAGTGTCGATGATAATTTTTAAGTCAGGCATAACCTTTTCCATGGTTTCATAAAACATTCTCTGTCTCGTCACAACGGGATTCTTGATATATTCCTCATACATGGCATTGAATCTGGCAACCTGTGCCGTAGCTTCGTTGATACGCTCGGTCTTGCGGGCTTCTGCATCCTTGAGAATGCCGTCTGCCCGGGCCTGGGCGGAAGGAAGCTGCTCGTTGCGGTACTTGTTGGCGTTGTTCAGTGCGGTCTCCTTGCCCTGCTTGGCTGTTTCTACGGCCTTGAAGGCTTCCATAACCTCTGCGGTGGGAGGCTCAGAGTCCTGTATGGTAATGTTTACCAGCTGGATACCGATATCCTGGTCCTCCAGACGATCAAGTATCATTTCCTTGATGGCGGCCTGTATCTCGTTTTTACCGGTGGTGAGTACATCATCCACAGAGTAGCTGCCGATGACGGTCCGGATACAGCTCTGACTGATATTGCGCAGGATAGACAGGGGATCCTGGGAGGCATACAGTGCCTTGACCGGGTCGCTGTAGCGGTACTCCACATAGAAATCCACGTCGATAAAGTTAAAGTCAGAGGTAATCATCAGGGATTCATCGGAATTTACGGTATTGGTGTCAATATAGTATCCGATGGCAAAGCCCTGGATGGTGGTATTGACCTTTTTTACCTGCTGAATGAAGGGAAGCTTGAAGTGCAGACCGGGATCTGTGACAGCGGTAGCCTTTCCGAAGGTGATAAGTACTGCCTGTTCCTGCTCCTTAATCTCGAAGGTGGAACTCAGGGCCAGAATCAGGACTGCTGCGACAACAGCAACGATTCCGGCTATTTTCCTGTTGTGCTGCTTTCGGCCGGTGCCCATCTGGCTGCCGTCCATGGTAGTAAAGCCATTCATTTTGTTTCGAAATGAATCTTTGCTCATAGTGTAGTGCTCCTTTCTTTGGTAGATGGTGAAAAAATCCTCCACCATACTGCAATGGAGGTATTTTTCGGCTTAAGAAACATATTACAGGAGAAAAAGTAAAAAAGCAATGTAAAGTATTGCACGATAAGGGAAACTAATGTGCAGAAAGCTTATAGGATTTAAAAACTTATTGTACATGAAAATTTTCGTTGCATAAGAGGGCCCCGGGGCTGTATGATAAGAAAAAGGTAAATAGATTGGATGAAAGTGTTTTGTGCCGGAGCGCTGCAGGCACGGATTTGATGTAGGAAAAGGTTCAGCGCGGAAACGGGGACTGTGATGAAGAAATATATCATGGCATTGGATCAGGGTACGACCAGTTCCAGATGTATCCTGTTTGATAAGGACGGCAATATTTGTTCCATGGCCCAGAAAGAGTTTACCCAGATTTATCCCAGACCGGGCTGGGTAGAGCACAATCCCAGGGAAATCTGGTCCTCCCAGCTGGCAGTTGCCACGGAGAGTATGGCAATGATAGGTGCCACTGCCGGTGAGATAGCGGCAATCGGAATCACCAACCAGAGGGAAACCACCATTCTATGGGATAAAAGGACGGGAGAGCCTGTATATAATGCCATTGTGTGGCAGTGCAGAAGAACCTCCGAAATGATAGAAAAGCTGAAAAAAGACGGTTTCGATAAGGTAATCCGGGAGAAGACGGGACTGATTCCAGATGCCTATTTCAGTGCCTCAAAAATTGCCTGGATTCTGAAGGAAGTGCCCGGAGCCATGGAGAGAGCGAGGGCGGGAGAGCTGCTTTTCGGCACTGTGGATACCTGGCTGATCTGGAATCTGACAAAAGGAGCGGTCCATGTGACGGACTATACCAATGCTTCCAGAACCATGTTATATGATATCCACAGGCTTTGCTGGGATGAGGAAATTATGGAGCGTTTCGGGATTCCGGCCTGTCTGTTGCCAAAGGTACAGCCTTCAGGCAGTATTTTCGGGCATACGGATGCTTCCCTGCTGGGAGGGGAGATTCCCATTGCCGGAGCAGCAGGAGACCAGCAGGCTGCCCTGTTCGGCCAGTGCTGCTTTGAACGTGGTGAGGTAAAGAATACCTATGGAACAGGCTGCTTTCTGCTGATGAATACCGGCAGGGAGGCCATTGCCTCCAAGTCCGGGCTGTTGACCACCATCGCTGCGGGATTGAATGACGAGGTACAGTATGCCCTGGAGGGCAGTGTGTTTGTGGCAGGTGCGGGCGTACAATGGCTTCGGGACAGCATGCGTCTGCTTAGGACGGCCGCCCAGTCTGCGGAGTATTGTGACGCAGTGGAGGATACCGCAGGGGTTTATGTTGTTCCTGCTTTTGCGGGAATGGGCGCTCCGTACTGGAATCAGTTTGCCAGGGGCACTGTGGTGGGGCTGACCAGAGGCTGCACCAGGGAGCATTTTATCCGGGCTACGCTGGAGGCAATCGCTTACCAGACCTCGGATGTACTCCGAGCCATGGAGCAGGACAGCGGTATCTGTTTAAAAAGTCTGAAGGTAGACGGCGGAGCCAGTGCAAATGATTTTCTGATGCAGTTCCAGTCTGATATCGTCAACACCTCCGTGCACAGACCCAGATGCATTGAGACCACTGCCCTGGGGGCGGCATATCTGGCAGGCCTGGCTGTGGGCTATTGGAAGGACAGGGATGAGATTCGGGAAAACTGGCAGATAGGTGCCGTGTTCCGGCCGGGGATGGAAGAGGAGCGTCGGAGGACACTTCTGAAGGGCTGGAGGAGAGCAGTAAAATGTGCTCTTGCCTGGGCTGAGGACGAATGAGAGAAAGGTAAGACTTAAAATATCTGCCGGAAATAAATTTAGGAAGAAACGAATACTATGAAGGAGGAACTGAAAATGTTGGTTCAAAAATATCGTGATATGTTATCGGGGAAGTCTGTCATCAGACAGCTTGCGGAGTTTGCTACCGCCAGAGGGCAGGAAATCGGATATGAAAACGTGTTTGATTACAGCTTGGGCAATCCTTCTGTTCCGGTGCCCCGGGAATTTACAGAAAAGATGATAGAAATGCTTACCACAAAGGAATCCAGTGTGCTGCACGGCTACAGTCCCAATCTGGGTATTACCAGTGTCAGGGAGGCTGTGGCGGCGTCTCTGGAGAAGCGTTTCGGTCTGCCGTACCGCAAAGAGCACATATTTATGGCATGCGGAGCTGCAGGAGCTCTGGCACATGCGTTTCGTCTGGTGACGGAGCCGGGAGATGAGATACTTACTTTTGCACCTTTTTTCCCGGAATATCACCCTTATGTGGATTTGACCGGGGCGGTTTTGAAGGTAGTACCGCCTGACACTGACAGTTTTCAGATTAATTTTGAAAAGTTTGAGGAAATGCTGACAGAGAAGGTGATGGCAATTCTTATCAACACCCCCAACAATCCCTCCGGTGTGGTTTATTCCAAGGCAACCCTGGAGCGTCTGGCGGCAACCCTTACGAGAAAGTCGGAGGAATATGGCCACGATATTTACCTGATTTCCGATGAGCCATACAGAGAGATTGTGTTTGAAGGTGTGGAGGCACCCTGTGTATCGGCTTTTTATGACAATACCATTATGTGCTATTCCTTCTCAAAATCCCTGTCCCTGCCGGGTGAGAGAATCGGTTATGTAGCGGTGAATCCCCGCTGCAGACATGCCGAGGAAATGGTATATATGTGTGTGCAGATTTCCCGTGGTATCGGACACAACTGCCCGCCCTCCATCATACAGCTTGCGGTGGCGGAAGTGTTGGATAAGACTTCAGACTTAAGCGTTTATGAGCGCAATATGAATCTGATTTATAAGGAACTGGTTGCCCTTGGCTTTACCTGCGTAAAGCCCGGCGGAACCTTCTATATTTTCCCAAAGGCGCTGGAGGAGGATGCAAAGATATTCTGTCAAAAGGCATTGAAATATGATCTGGTGCTGGTACCGGGAGACACCTTTGGAGCACCGGGCTATTTCCGTATGGCATACTGCATTGACACGGAGAAGGTGGAACGTTCGCTGGTTGCTCTTCGGAAATTCGTGAAGGAAGAGTACGGCAGGGGCTGAGTATCATAAAGAATGGAGAAGAAATCATAAATGATGGAAATCATAAAATCGGTTATTTACGGAATTATTGAGGGAATTACGGAATGGCTGCCCATCAGCAGTACGGGACATCTGATTCTTGCGGAGCAGCTGATTCCCTTTCATGGAACCAGCGACGGCTTTTTTGACATGTTTGATGTGGTCATCCAGCTGGGAGCGATTCTGGCGGTGGTGGTGCTGTTCTGGCACAAAATCTGGCCCTTTTACAACAAAAATTCGGACGTATCCGGGGCACAGCTTGTAAAAGCCGAGAAGGATCCGGTGTTTCTGGGGAAATATGCCCTGAGTATGGACGCCTTTTGGATGTGGGTGAAAATCGTGGTGGCCTGTCTTCCGGCAGTGGTATACGGTGTCCTTTGGGACGATACGGTAAACGGTCTCTTTAACAGGACGCTGCCGGGAACGGATGTCACCATAAAGGTTGTGGTAGTGGCGGTGATGCTGGCTCTGGTTGGTGCCCTGTTCCTTATCATTGAGAACAAAAACAAGAATAAGGTGCCGAAGGTAAACAGTCTCACTGAGCTTACCTACAGTGCCGCGCTTTTCATCGGCTTCTGCCAGCTGATAGCGGCAGTTTTCCCCGGGACCTCCCGTTCGGGTGCCACGATTCTCGGCGCAATTATGATTGGCGTATCCAGAACCGTTGCTGCCGAGTTCACTTTTTTTCTGGCAATTCCCGTAATGTTCGGGGCAAGCCTTCTGAAGGTATTGAAATTCGGCTTCGGATTTACCTCCCTGGAGCTGGTTCTGCTTCTTGTGGGCACTCTGGTATCCTTTGTGGTATCTTTGTTTGTGCTGCGTTTCCTGATGAGTTATATCAAAAAGCATGACTTTAAGGTGTTTGGCTGGTATCGTATTGTTCTGGGCATTGTGGTGTTGGCCTACTTCGGAATCTTTGCGGGATAATTTGGTTTACGGCAGTATTTATCTCCGTGAAAAGTGCCCAAACCGCCTTTTTATCACAGAATTGTTGACAATTATTGAAAAATAGAATAAACTGTCCCTAACAGGCGTGAGTTTGTTGAGGAGTAGATTTGATTAACCATAAGAAGGGAGAATTGTTATGGCAGCAAAAAAGGTAACCGTAAAACCTGTAGAAAAAACTACAGACGCAGCCGTGAAACCCGCAGTACCTAAGACAGAAGAAACAAAAGCAGAAGTGAAGAAGACTGAGGCACCGGCAGCAGCCGTTAAGGCAGAGACCAAGAAAGAAGAAGTAAAGAAAGCAGCACCTGCAAAGAAGGCTGAGGCAAAGAAGACAGATGCAAAGAAGGCAGCACCCGGAAGGAAAGCAGCCGCAAAAAAGGCAGAGCTCAAATCTGAGGTTCATATTCAGTTTGCAGAAAAATCTTACTCTCAGGAGGAGCTGATTAAGATTGCAAAGGATGTATGGAAGTACGACCTGAAGCAGAAGGTTAGCGAGCTTACCAGCGTGGAGCTGTATGTAAAGCCTGAGGAGAGCAAGGTTTATTATGTAATGAATAAAGATGTGAAAGGTAATTTCCTTATCTGATTTCTTATGCTTTCCAAAGCCTGCCGGTATGACCGTGCAGGCTTTTATATTATGTGGCGAGGAGTAAAGTATTCATGAACGAAAAAAAGAAGTGCCTCCGGCTGCTGAATAAATTAAATCACCTTGTGTACACCCTGGATAACTTACCCTTATGGTGGGTGGGATTAATCATGCTGGCAATCATTATGCTGCCCCATCTGACACTTGGCAGAGGCAGTGTGTTTCCCGTACATGATCAGCTGGATGAGTCTATGATGAATTATGTGCTGACTGCAAGGCACCTGGGAGAGAGCTTCTATCCGGAAATGATGAATGGGATCGATGCAGGGGGTCTGCAGCCTGCAGCTCTGCTGTTTCTGCCTCTGTACCGCCTGTTTTCCCCCTTTACTGCTTTTATGATATGCTATGTTATATGCTTTGTGTGCGGATTTACGGGAATGTATCTGGCAGTCAGGGAGCTGACGGAAAGCAGCATTCTTGCGGTGATTTCTGCGGGCTGTTTCAGTATGCTTCCTCTTTATCCTATTTACGGTTTGACAGAGGTGGGGATTCCTCTGGTTTTCTATGCGTTTCTTTGTCTGCTGCAGAAAAAGAAAACAATAGCAGCCTTTCTGATTATCGCGTTTTTTGGTTTGTCCAGCAGCCTGGTTTATTTGGGATATGCGGTTCTGGGGTTCTGGCTCCTTGCTATTGTGATTTTGTTTTTTAGAAAAAAAGACATAAAGCTTATCGGTATCGGGTTTCTGGAATTGTTGTTTCTATATATTTTCACCAATATCAGATTGTTTGCTGATTTTTTCTTTGGCAGCGGGTTTGTCAGCCATAGGGAGGAAATGCTTAATTCTGCCACACCCTTTGGCAGCTCGGTCTTTGACATATTTGTAAACGGACACTATCATGCCTATGCGGCTCACACGCTGTTGATTATACCCATTGTAGTTCTGCTGATTATATATGGCTTGTGTTACAGGAAAATGAATTCCGGGTCCCGCAGGAGATATCTGATGGCACTTGTTGGGTTGGCAGTCCTGATTGCCATTGCTCTGTTCTACGGATTTTGCCGGCTGGAATTTGTGGTTGAGTGGAAGAACCGTGTCACCGGCTTTCTTCATTTCTTTCAGATTGACCGGTTTTACTGGCTATATCCTGCCGGATGGTATCTTGAACTGGCCCTTGTCTTGTCCGTGGGCTGGACAGAGGGCAGGAGACGTACAGGGAGCTTTCCCGGGTTGCTTCTGCAGGTTCTGGTCATTGCGGCAATCGTATATCCCACTGCAGATGTAATATTAGAAAAATCCTTTTTTTACCAAAATGTGAACCAGTATAATAACGGCTCGGAGATTACAGAATATATTTCCTGGGAGAGCTTTTATGCGGAGGACGTGATGCAGGAGATAGACCGCACCATCAGACGGGACAAAAGCACCTATAAAGTGGCGCATCTGGGCATCAGCCCGGCACCGGCACTGATGTATGGCTTCTATACCGTAGACGGTTATTCCAATAATTATGCCCTTGAGTATAAGCATAGCTTTCGCAAGGTAATCGCGACAGAGCTGGAAAAGGATCCTGCTTCGGCAGTTTATTTTGATACCTGGGGCAACCGCTGCTACCTGTTCAACTCGGTAACGGGAAGCCAGTGGATGCTAAAAAAGGGTAGCAATATTCAATATGAAGGACTGGAGTTTGACATGGATGCACTTGCCGAACTGGGCTGCGAATATCTGTTTGCCGGTGCAGAGGTCAGGGATGCGGAGTCCATGGGGCTGGAGTACCTCGGTTATTATGAGTCGGAGACCTCCTATTGGGGAATCTGGCTGTATGCTTTACCGGATAGTAATCAAACTTAATAATATTTTTAGAAATATTTCGGTCAAAATCTGTTGACAACACACAAGAGGGGTGCTATCTTTGTTTTACAAGGTATTAGCACTCCTCTTTATTGAGTGCTAATAGCCTGAGAGATAAATGCAGAGAGGGAGGTTTCAGGTGGAACTGGATGAGCGGAAGAAGAAAATCCTACAGGCAGTTATCCGCAATTATCTGGAAACAGGTGAACCTGTGGGCAGCAGAACCATTTCAAAATACACGGACCTTAACTTAAGTTCTGCTACTATCCGTAACGAGATGGCCGATTTGGAGGAGATGGGCTACATCATACAGCCCCATACTTCAGCAGGGCGAATTCCTTCCGATAAGGGTTATCGCTTATATGTGGATGCCATGATGGAGGAGAAGAATCGGGAAGTCGTGGAAATGAACGAGCTGCTGGTGCAGCGGCAGGACAAAATGGAAACTCTGCTGAAACAGATTGCCAGGGTCCTTGCCCAGAATACCCAATATGCCACCATGATCTCGGCGCCCCAGACCAAGCGTAATAAGCTGAAATTTATTCAGCTTTCCCGGGTTGATGCAGGACAGCTTCTGGCAGTTATCGTAATTGAAGGGAATGTGATTAAGAACAATATCCTGAACGTCCAGGAGGAGCTGTCGGATGAGACTATTTTAAAGCTGAATATTCTGCTGAATACCAATTTAAACGGTCTGACAATTGATGAGATAAATCTGGGTATCATCTCTATGATGAAACAACAGGCAGGTGTCCATGGCGCAATCGTCAGCGAGGTCATTGATGCGGTTGCAGAGGCAATCAGGGCAGAGGAAGACCTGGAAATATATACCAGCGGCACCAACAACATTTTCCGCTATCCTGAGCTGGCAGACCAGCAGAGAGCAAGTGAGTTAATCAATACCTTCGAAGAAAAGCAACTGCTTGGTGAGCTTCTGCAGGAGACAACAGCCGGGAATGAAAATGAAAATACCGGCATACAGGTTTATATCGGAGAGGAAACGCCGGTGCACAGCATGAAAGACTGCAGTGTGGTTACGGCAACCTATGAATTAGGGGACGGAATGAAGGGCACAATCGGAATAGTAGGTCCGAAACGAATGGATTACGACAAGGTGGTTGGTACCTTGAGAACCATACAGACACAGCTGGATGAATTGTACAGAAAAAAGACTTAAATCAGAAAGGAATGAGATTATGGCTGAGCAGGAGAAGGAGATATTGGAAGAAGAACAGACTGCTGCCCGGGATGAATCACCTGAAAATGAGGAGGCGGAAGTCGAAAGTAAGGTGACGGATGGAGAGGCGGAAGGAACCGACAGCGCGGAAGACTCCGAAGGTGCTGACGACACAGAGGAGGACACAGCCGCTGAGGATGCCCCGGAAGGGGAGGATCCCAAGACCTGGGCTGAGAAGCGTGCGGCAAAGAAACAGGCCAAGCAGGACAAAAAGGCAGATGCCTACAAGGAACAGATTGCACAGCTGGAGGATAAGGTGAAGCGCCAGCTGGCCGAGTTCGAAAACTTCCGGAACAGAACGGAAAAGGAAAAACAGGCAATGTTTGAGGTCGGTGCAAGAAGTGTCATTGAAAAGATACTTCCCGTAATCGACAATTTTGAGAGGGGCTTTGCCACAGTGGAGCCCGAGGACAAGGAGGATGCTTTTGTAGACGGCATGCAGCGTGTCTACAAGCAGTTGATGACAGAGCTTGACAGCATCGGTGTAAAACCCATTGAGGCAGTGGGAAAGGAATTCGACCCGAATCTCCACAATGCGGTGATGCAGGTGGCAAGTGAGGAATACGAAACCGGCACGGTGGCCCAGGAGCTTCAGAAGGGTTATATGTACAGGGACACTGTGGTAAGGCATTCCATGGTTTCGGTAGTTGAGTAAGACAAATACACATAATCGGCAGATAGAACAAAGAGTAGAAATAGGAGGGAATAGAAATGAGCAAGATTATTGGTATTGATTTGGGAACAACAAACAGTTGCGTGGCAGTTATGGAAGGTGGTAAGCCTACCGTTATCGCCAACGCAGAAGGCGCAAGAACCACACCTTCCGTTGTAGCATTTACAAAGACAGGTGAGAGACTTGTTGGAGAACCTGCAAAGCGTCAGGCAGTAACAAATGCGGAGAAGACAATTTCTTCCATCAAGAGAGATATGGGTACGGATCGCGGTCGTACCATCGACGGCAAGAAATATTCTCCCCAGCAGATATCAGCAATGATTCTGCAGAAGCTGAAGGCAGATGCCGAAGGCTATCTTGGAGAGAAGGTAACAGAAGCAGTTATCACTGTTCCCGCATATTTCAACGATGCGCAGCGTCAGGCTACCAAGGATGCAGGTAAGATTGCAGGCCTGGATGTAAAGAGAATTATCAACGAGCCCACTGCCGCAGCACTGGCATACGGCCTGGACAATGAAAAAGAGCAGAAGATTATGGTTTATGACCTGGGCGGCGGTACCTTCGATGTGTCCATCATTGAAATTGGTGACGGCGTTATCGAGGTTCTTGCAACCAATGGTGATACACATCTTGGCGGTGATGATTTCGATAACAAGATTATCCAGTGGATGCTCTCTGAGTTCAAGAAGAGCGAGGGTGTAGACCTCTCCGGCGACAAGATGGCTATGCAGAGACTGAAGGAGGCAGCAGAGAAGGCTAAGAAGGAGCTTTCCAGCGCTATGACCACCAACATCAACCTGCCCTTCATCACAGCAACTGCTGAGGGCCCCAAGCACTTTGACATGAACCTGAGCCGTGCACAGTTTGATGAGCTGACCAGAGATCTGGTAGACAGAACTGCCATTCCTGTTCAGAATGCTATGAAGGATGCCGGTCTGACCAATGCTGATCTGGGTCAGGTGCTTCTGGTTGGCGGTTCCACCAGAATTCCTGCCGTACAGGATAAGGTAAGACAGCTGACCGGCAAGGAGCCCAGCAAATCTCTGAACCCTGATGAGTGCGTTGCAATCGGTGCTTCCGTACAGGGTGGTAAGCTTGCAGGAGATGCAGGCGCAGGCGATATCCTGCTGCTGGATGTAACTCCTCTGTCCCTGTCCATCGAGACCATGGGCGGCGTAGCAACCAGACTGATTGAGAGAAATACCACAATCCCTACCAAGAAGAGCCAGATTTTCTCTACTGCAGCAGATAACCAGACTGCCGTAGATATCAACGTGGTACAGGGTGAGAGACAGTTTGCGAAGGACAACAAGTCCCTCGGACAATTCCGTCTGGATGGAATTCCCCCTGCAAGAAGAGGTGTTCCTCAGATTGAGGTTACTTTTGATATTGATGCCAACGGTATTGTTAACGTATCCGCTAAGGATCTGGGTACCGGCAAGGAGCAGCATATCACCATCACTGCAGGCTCCAACATGTCCGATGATGAAATTGACAGAGCCGTGAAGGAAGCTGCTGAGTTTGAGGCTCAGGATAAGAAGAGAAAAGAAGCCGTAGAGGCGAGAAATGATGCCGATTCCTTCGTGTTCCAGACTGAGAAGGCTCTGAGTGAAGTGGGCGACAAGCTGTCAGACAGCGACAAGTCCTCCGTACAGGCTGATCTTGATGCAGTAAAGGCTATCCTTGAGAGAACCAAGGATCAGGAGATGAGCGACAGTGACCTGGATGAGCTGAAGGCAGCTAAGGAAAAGCTGACCAACAGTGCGCAGACTCTTTTCACCAAGATGTATGAGAATATGCAGCAGGCCCAGGGCGGCCAGGCAGGTCCTGATATGAGCGGATTTGCCGGAAATGCAGGAGCTGACATGGGCGGCAGCACCGCAGATAACCAGGATGATGTCATCGACGGAGATTTCCGTGAGGTCTAAGGACAGGAAGAATTTTGAAGGTGTCCGGGGACGGCGCCTGAGAAAATTATCTCTTGTAAAAAAGAATCGCGTTGCGATTCCGGACGTATTGTGATAAAGTAATAAAGATATATTTAGGAGGGCACAGGGTATATCCATACCCTGTGTTACCCTGTAACGAGGTGTATTATGGCAGAGCAGAAGCGGGACTATTACGAGGTTCTGGGCGTTGATAAAAAAGCAGATGATGCTGCAATCAAAAAGGCATATCGCGTACTGGCCAAAAAGTATCATCCTGACATGAATCCGGGGGATGCGGAGGCAGAGAAAAAGTTTAAGGAGGCTTCCGAGGCATATGCAGTTCTGAGCGATCCCGAAAAAAGACGTCAGTACGATCAGTTCGGTCATTCCGCTTTTGACGGCGGCGCAGGCGGTGGCGGCTTCGGTGGCTTTGATTTCAACGGTGCTGATTTTGGAGATATTTTTGGTGATATATTCGGTGATTTCTTCGGAGGAGGAAGGAGCCGCGGTCAAAATAACGGTCCCATGAAGGGGGCAAATCTCCGCACCAGTGTAAGGATTACCTTTGAAGAGGCTGTATTCGGCTGTAAGAAGGAAATTGAACTGACAGTGAAGGAGACCTGTAAGTCCTGTAACGGCACAGGCGCCAAGAAGGGGACGAATCCTGAGACCTGTCCAAAGTGTGGCGGTAAGGGGCAGGCTGTCTTTTCCAGGTCCACTTTTTTTGGTACGGTGCGCGATGTACAAACCTGTCCCGACTGTCAGGGAACAGGTAAAATTATAAAGGACAAATGTGCGGATTGTCATGGCACCGGATTTATTCCTATGGTGAAGCGCTACTCCGTGGATATTCCGGCCGGTATTGACAATGGCCAGTCCACACGTATGCCCGGTCTGGGCGAGCCCGGTGTAAACGGCGGTCCCAGAGGCGATGTGCTGATTGAGGTAATTGTGGGACGTCATCCAATCTTCCAGAGACAGGATTTCGACATCTTTTCTACCGTACCCGTGTCCTACGCGGTGGCGGCGCTGGGCGGTGAAATACTGATTGATACCGTGGATGGCAAGGTGATTTACGATGTGAAGGCAGGTACACAGACAGATACCAAAATCCGTCTGAGAGGCAAGGGTGTCCCTTCCTGGAGGAATAAGGATGTCCGCGGAGACCACTATGTAACTCTGGTGGTACAGGTACCGGATAAGCTGAAGCCCGAGGCAAAGGAGCTGCTTCGGAAGTTTGATGAACTTACCGGAGATACGCTGAATGCGGCGGCGAAGGCAACCTCAGCCCAGGAACAGAAGGAAGAGAGTAAGGATGCCGGCGGTAAAGACGGCAAAAAAAAGAAGTTTTGGAAATAATACAGTAATATGGGGCAGGCTTATCATAGGAAAATGACAGCCTGCCCATTTTGTAGCTGGACTCCGGACAGTTACCAAAAATTACGGCGGAAGGTATCTAAATGCGATGATGTCTGAGTTTTTAACCCTTCTCTGCAATCTTTATATCGTTGGTCTGACGGTGGTGCTGCCACTTTTTACAGGAGGCAGCTGGGAGCAGCTGGGGGACAGAAAGTATGCTCTTTTTTGGAATATTTCCCTGTTTTGTCTGGCTATCCGTCTTCTTGCCCTTCTTCCTGAAGTCAAAGGGATGCTGTCTGTGAAGAGAAAAGGAATAGGGGGAATCCGTCCCGGTATCATGGATGTTGTAATGCTTATGTATGGCACTTCCGTATTGCTTTCCGCCGGCTTGAGCCAGTGGCAGCATACGGCATGGTACGGGTACAGAGAATGGTATATGGGAGCCTTTTCCCAACTGTTATTTGTGGGGATTTATTTTTTCGTATCCAGACATTACGGCGGGGATAAATACGTTGTGAGGCTGGCAGAGGCGGGGTTCTTTGTTGTGCTGCTGTTCGGGCTGCTTCAGCGCCTGGGAGCGGACCCGCTGGGACTGACTAAAGGGATGGATATCCGACACTGGGATTACAGCCATATGCTTTCCACCATAGGGAATATCAGCTGGTTTACGGGTTATTGTGCCATGGCTCTGATTTTTCCGTTATCCGGTTATCTGAGGTGCAGGGATGCGAAAGAGCGGAGATGGCTGTATCCGGTCTGCCTCTGCGGATTGATGCTTCTATTGACTCAGGGCAGTGATACGGGCGTCCTTCTGGGAGCAGTAAGCTTTGGTGTGTGTTTGGTTTGGGGGCTTAGGCAGGAAAAAATTCCGGGACGACTCTTTGGTTTGTGGGCGGGAGTATGCCTGTTGATTCCTCTGTACGGCAATCTTGCCAAAAGCCTTGGGGAAAGAGCTGTCTTTTCCTTTCCTCTGGACGGAATCGGTCTGAAGCATCTTGGATGGTGGGGGTGGTGGATTGCCGCAGCCTGTTTCCTGTTCCTTTGGGCACTGTTTACCTATGCCGAAAAAAGAAATCATAAGGGTCTTCTGCGGTTGCTGCCGATTCTGACCTTGACAGGCTTCTGCATGGCAATTGCTGCGGTGGGAGTGTATTTTCTCCTGAATCAGCCTGATGGTGCACTGTGGGGAAACGGACGGGGAATGCTTTGGAAGGTTTCCGTGGAAGGATTTCTGAAGAAGGATTTTTGGGAAAAAATGATAGGAGCCGGACCGGACTGTTTTGCGGAATATATTTATGGCGTCTTTCCTCCCGAGGCATTTCCGGCACTGGAAGGGAAATGGCAGGACGCAGTTTTCGCCAATGCACACAATGAATGGTTGAATCAGCTGATAAATGTGGGTATAATGGGAGCAGGCAGTTATCTGGCGATTTTTCTTGTGGGACTTGGAAGGTATCGTAATTTTTTGCCGGGCGTGCTGGCTTTGATACTGTACCTGACTGCCTCTCTCACCGGTTTTCAACAGGTCTTAAGTACTCCCTTTCTGTTCCTGATTCTGGGCGTTTGTGAGGCCCGCAGAAGACGGAAGCAGCAGGAGGATTTCTAAGGGAATATATAGATGATACCGGGGCTGTGAATCATTTAGCCCCGGCATCATACAGATGACAGGAAAGGCAAGGTAGGAGATATGAAATGGGTAAAATTCAGAATTAAGACCGTGACGGGAGCGGAAGATATTATCATCAGCACACTTTACGACATTGGTCTGGAGGGTGCACAGATTGAAGATAAGGTGCCCCTGACGGCGTTGGAAAAGGAGCAGATGTTTGTGGATATTCTTCCGGAGGGACCGGAGGATGACGGAATTGCTTATCTGAGCTTCTTTGTGGAGAGGAAGGAGGACGGCAGCCTGTGGGTGATGGAGAAGCCCACGGATACGGAGACCCTTTTGGAGGAAATCAGGAGGGAGCTTGAGGACTTAAAACAGTTCTGTGACATCGGCGAGGGAAGGGTCACGGTGGATGAGACTGAGGATATCGATTGGATTAACAACTGGAAGCAGTATTTTCACCAGTTTTACATCGACGATATTCTTGTCATCCCCTCCTGGGAGGACATCAGGCCCGACGATCAAGAAAAAATGGTGCTGCATATTGACCCGGGAACCGCTTTCGGTACGGGAATGCACGAGACAACCCAGCTCTGTATCCGCCAGCTGAGAAAATATATCACACCGGAGACAGAGCTTCTGGATGTGGGTACGGGAAGCGGTATTCTTGCCATTCTTTCCCTGATGTTCGGAGCAAAGCATGCGCTGGGAACAGATCTGGATCCCTGTGCCGTGGATGCGGTAGCCCAGAACTGTGAGTCAAACGGCATCGACAGAGCGCGGTTTGACATGATGATCGGCAATATCATCACGGACAAGGCCGTGCAGGACAAGGTGGGCTACGGCTGTTACGATATCGTAGTGGCAAACATTCTGGCGGACGTTCTGGTACCCCTCACACCGGTGATTGTTCATCAGCTGAAAAAAGGAGGCATTTACATCACCTCAGGTATCATCGAAGACAAGGAAGAAACTGTGGTGAAGGCAGTTGAGACGGCAGGCCTCAAGGTGCTGGAAATCACCCGTCAGGGAGAATGGGTTTCGGTGACAGCCCAGTTGCCGGCATAAGGGGGCATTATGTATCAGTTTTTTGTGGAACCGGGTCAAATTAATATAAATGACAGAACTGTCACAATTATAGGCGGGGATGTAAATCATATTAAGAACGTGCTGCGGATGAAAATCGGTGAGGAGATTCAAGTCAGCAACGGGCAGGACGGAAGAGAATACCGCTGTGGTATTGCAGCCTTTGAGGAGGACAGGATTATCTGCGAACTGCGATTCATCAAAGAAGATCATGTGGAGCTTCCCGTGAAGATTACCCTTTTTCAGGGACTGCCCAAGGCTGATAAGATGGAACTCATCGTACAGAAGGCGGTGGAGCTTGGGGTATATGAGATTGTTCCGGTGGCAATGAAACGCTGTGTGACAAAGCTGGATGAGAAGAAGGAGGCCTCCAGAATTGCCAGGTGGCAGGCCATTGCGGAAGCCGCGGCAAAGCAGAGCAAGAGGGCTGTGATACCAAAGGTTACCGGTATGAAATCTTTTCGTGAGGCGGTACAGCAGGCAGCTGACATGGATGTCAGATTGGTGCCCTATGAACTGGCGGAGGGTATGGAGCATACCAGGGAGATTTTTAATGCACTGAAACCGGGCCAGCGGGTTGCCGTATTTATCGGACCGGAGGGTGGATTTGACGAGGCTGAGATTCAGCTTACCCGGGAGAACGGCATGGAACCCATCACTCTGGGCAGGCGGATTCTGCGCACGGAAACTGCAGGATTTACAGTTCTGGCCTGGATTGGCTACCTGCTTGACCTGGAGTAAATTGCGTCAGAGGCTGTCTGCTTTCAGGGGCGCGGACAAGAGTGCGTGCGTATAATAGGATAGAAAGGGGCGTTTTGCCCAAAAGTCATCTTTGATGACAGAAAAGGGGATTCACATGGAAGTATATCTGGACAATTCTGCAACTACAAGGGTATTTCCTGAGGTCGCAGAGTTGATGACAAAAATTATGTGCGAGGATTACGGCAATCCTTCCAGCCTTCATATGAAGGGCGTACAGGCAGAAGAGTATCTGCGTTATGCGCGGGAAACCCTGGCAAGGCTTATGAAGGTAGGAGAGAAGGAGATTCTTTTTACCTCCGGGGGCACGGAATCCGATAATATGGCGCTGATAGGCTGTGCCCTTGCGAACAGCAGGAGGGGTAGCCATATCATCACTACGCAGATTGAGCATCCTGCCATCCTGAAAACCTGTGCATACCTGGAGTCTCTGGGGTACGAGATTACCTATTTGCCGGTGAATGCATGGGGCCAGATCAGTCTGGAAGACCTGCGCAAGGCTATAAGAAGCGATACCATACTTGTTTCAATAATGCATACCAACAATGAAATAGGAGCCCTGCAGCCTATTGCGGAGGCGGGAGCCCTGATTAAAAAAATGAATCCCGCAACGCTGTTTCATGTGGATGCGGTGCAGGGTTTTGGCAAAGCAAAGATTTATCCCGGAAGAATGGGGATTGATCTGATGTCTGCCAGCAGTCACAAGATACACGGTCCCAAGGGAGCGGGTTTCCTCTATATCGGCCGGAATGTAAAAATACAGCCTATTATTTACGGAGGAGGACAGCAGATGAATCTGCGCTCCGGCACGGATAATGTTCCCGGTATTGCGGGAATGGCTAAGGCAGCTGAGCTTCTCTATGAGCATTACGAGGAGGATATCCGACGGCTGTATCTCTGCAAAAAATATTTTATGGAGGGTGTACGAAAGATTGATGGTGTCCGGATTAACGGCTTACTGCCGAATCAGCCGGACGGAGAGGGGACAGCACCTCATATTGTGAGTGTTTCCGTTCCGGGCGTGCGCAGCGAGGTGCTGTTGCATGCGCTGGAGGAGAAGGGAATCTATGTGTCGGCGGGCAGTGCCTGCTCAGCCCGGAAACCCCAGCCTTCTGCGACCTTAAAAGCTATCGGTGTGGAGAGACAGCTACTGGAGTCCACCATTCGTTTCAGCTTTTCGGTCTATACCACTCAGGAAGAATTGGACTATACATTGCAGGAAATGTATGATAAAATTCCTATGCTGAGAAGATACACACGCCGATAACAGGGCAGTGTGTCGCATCGAGGAGGAAATTATGTTTACAGCTTTTTTGATAAAATATGCCGAGATAGGGATAAAGGGGAAGAACAGATACCTGTTTGAAGATGCCCTGATTCATCAGATAAAATTTGCGTTGAAAAAGTGTGAGGGAAAATTCCTCATCTCTAAAACACAGGGCCGCATCTATGTGGAGGCCCAGGGAGAATTTGACTATGAGGAGGCAGTGGGCCGGCTGCAGCATGTATTCGGTATCTCCGGAATCTGTCCCATGATTTATGTGGAGGATGAGGGCTTTGAAAAGCTCTGTGAGACTGTGGTAAAGTATATAGACGACGTTTATCCTGACAAGAACAGAACCTTTAAGGTCAACTGCAGACGTGCCAGAAAGAGTTATCCCAAGGAATCCATGGAGGTAAATGCTACCCTGGGAGAGGTATTATTGGATACCTATCCGGAACTTCGGGTGGATGTCCATGACCCTGAGATTCTGTTGAATGTGGAAATTCGTGAGAAAATATATATCTATTCCGAGATTATTCCCGGTCCCGGGGGGATGCCCGTAGGCACCGGCGGCAAGGCCATGCTGCTTTTGTCCGGCGGTATCGATTCCCCGGTGGCTGGTTATATGATAGCCAAAAGGGGTGTCAAAATTGACGCGGTCTATTTCCATGCACCCCCCTATACCAGTGAGCGTGCAAAGCAGAAGGTGGTGGACCTGGCAAGGCTTGTGTCCAGATATACGGGACCGATTTATCTTCATGTCATCAACTTTACGGATATCCAGCTTTACATCCACGAGAAATGTCCCCATGAGGAGCTGACCATTATTATGCGCCGCTATATGATGCGCATCGCCGAGCACATCGCTAAGGAAACCGGCTGTCTCGGCCTGATTACGGGTGAGAGTATCGGTCAGGTGGCATCCCAGACCATGAGTTCACTTGTCGCCACAAACGAGGTGTGCGAGCTGCCGGTATATCGTCCGCTGATTGGATTTGACAAGGAAGAAATTGTGGCGGTGGCAAAAAAAATCGATACCTTTGAGACCTCCATTCTTCCCTTTGAGGACTGCTGTACCATTTTTGTGGCAAAGCACCCGGTGACGAAGCCAAATGTGAATATTATTCGCAGACATGAGCATAATCTGGATGAAAAGATTGAAGAACTGGTGAAGACGGCTCTGGAGACGGATGAGCTGATTATTGTGGAATAAGTTGATTTTAGGGTAAAAAAAGCTCCAAAGCGGTTTCAGACTTCGGAGCTTTCGAATACCTTATAAATTGTAGTTGCGGATGAAATGCTTACACGATGTAAGGCTTTAATGTATTCAGCACGTCATCTACGCCGTCCTCGGCATGAATGTTTAAGTCGATGGGCTTGGAGAGATCCAGACTGAAGATGCCCATGATGGACTTGGCATCAATAACATATCTGCCGGATACCAGGTCGAAATCGTTATCGAACTTGGTAATATCATTTACAAATGATTTCACTTTGTCAATGGAATTTAAAGAAATCTGTACTGTCTTCATATTGTTACCTCCTTACGGTATCATACCTTCTGAGTACATATTACTGGCAAAGTATCAAAAAGTCAAGGATAAAACAAAACAAAAATTAGCGGAGTATCATATGAAAACAGTTGCATTTCATAACCTTGGCTGCAAGGTAAATTCCTATGAGCTGGAAGTAATGCAGCAAAAATTGCAGGATAAGGGATATCTTATTGTACCTTTTGACAGTGTTGCCGATATCTATATTATCAATACCTGTACAGTCACCAACATGGCGGACAGAAAGAGCAGACAGATGCTTCATCGCGCGAAGCAGAGGAATCCTCAGGCCGTGGTGGTTGCAGCAGGCTGTTATGTCCAGTCCGGTGGTAAGAGTGCGGAGCAGGATGAGAGCATAGACCTTCTGGTGGGAAACAACAGAAAAAAGGATATTGTTGAGATTCTGGAGGACTACCTGAGGAGAAGAGCGGAACAGACAGGCACCCCGGACAAGACCCTGGGAGGCACCACGGTTACGGACATCAATCACACTTATGAGTATGAAGAAATGCAGCTGCGGCATACGTCGGAGCACACCAGAGCATATATCAAGATTCAGGATGGCTGTAATCAGTTTTGCTCCTACTGCGAGATTCCCTATGCCAGGGGACGGGTGAGAAGCCGCAGGGCAGAGGATATTCTGACGGAAATCGGGGCCCTGGCCGGGGCGGGCTATAAGGAAGTGGTTCTCACCGGGATTCATATCAGCTCCTATGGAATTGATTTTGACGGACAGGCCTGGGCAGAGGGCAGAAGTGTCAGGTCAGAGGGAAAGGAGCATCCGGAGTATACGGGAGACAGTAAGCTGATAGACCTGGTGGAGAGGATTCAGGGGATTCCCGGACTGGAGCGCATCAGGCTGGGTTCCCTGGAGCCCAGGATTGTGACGCCGGAAACAGCGGAGAGACTGGCGGCAGTGAAGGGGCTTTGTCCCCATTTTCACCTTTCTCTTCAGAGCGGCTGTGATGAAACCTTAAAAAGAATGAATAGACACTATACCACCGGGGAATACTTAACTGCAGTGGAGCTGTTACGCAAAGCCTTTGTGAATCCGGCTATAACAACGGATGTGATTGTGGGATTTCCGGGAGAAACGGAGGAAGAATTCGGGGAGACCAGGGCCTTTCTGGAAAAGGTGGGTTTCTATGAGATGCATATTTTCAAGTATTCCAGACGGGCAGGAACGGCGGCGGATAAAATGCCGAACCAGCTTCCGGAACAGGTGAAAACAGCGAGAAGTAATGAACTTCTGGCTATGGAAAAACGTCAGTCGGCAGAATTTCGCAGAGCCTACATAGGCAGGGAAGCAGAGGTACTTCTGGAGGATACCGAAGAAATCCAGGGCGAGCTTTGGCGCATCGGCCACACGCCGGATTATGTCAGGGTGGCAGTAAAACCGGAGGGCACCGTGGAAAATACCATTGTTAAGGTGCCCGTACAGGGTTTTCTTACGGAAGAAATTCTGGTGTCCCTTGAATTTTAAGCACAAATAGAGTATGATAAGGGGTAAAGGGTAATTATTCCAGATGACAAGGGGAGTGGAAAACAGTATGCAGGACTTGGGGAATACGCAATATTTTAAAGTGGAATCAGAGCCTGAAACCGGAGCAAAACTGGTGCTTGCTACTGTGTATGAGGCACTGACGGAAAAGGGATATAACCCTGTAAATCAGATTGTTGGATATATCATGAGCGGTGACCCTACCTATATCACCAGTCACAAGAATGCCAGAAGCCTGATTATGAAGGTGGAGAGGGATGAACTGGTGGAGGAACTGCTGACAGAGTATATCCGCACGAGGAACTGGAAATAGGAGGATGCCCATGCGTATTATGGGATTGGATTTCGGCTCCAAGACAGTGGGGGTTGCCGTGAGCGACAGTCTGCTTCTGACTGCTCAGGGAATAGAGATTATCAGGCGTAAGGAAGAGAATAAGCTGCGCCAGACTCTGGCACGTATTGAAGCGCTGATTGTGGAATATGAGGTACAGGAGATTGTGCTGGGGCTGCCGAAAAACATGAATGCCACGGAAGGGGAGCGAGTACAGCTTACCCTGGAGTTTAAGGATAAGCTGGAGCGAAGGACGGGACTGCCGGTACATATGTGGGATGAACGACTGACTACCGTTGCTGCGGATGAGGCAATGATTGAGGCGGGTATCCGCCGTGAGAACCGCAAGGATTATGTGGATATGATTGCTGCGTCGCTGATTTTGCAGGGATATCTTGACAGACTTGCGATGCAGAGGGAAAAGGACGGGACGAACTGAGCATGAGTAAACTTGAAAAGATTACATTTAATCCCGAAGGGGAAGACCCCGTTGACTTTTATGTTCTGGAGCAGACCAGAATCGGGGGAACCAATTATATTCTTGTCACTGATTTTGAGGAAGGTGACGGGGAGGCCCTGATTATGAAGGATGTTTCAAAGGACGGAGAGCAGGAGAGTGTTTTTGCCATTGTTTCCGATGAGCAGGAGCTTGCTGCAGTGGCAGGTGTCTTTGAAAACATGCTGGATGATGTTACATTTGTGCAGGAATAATATGCAGCTGTCAATAAGCTTTAACTGATTGACCAAATCAGCTATGACGACGGTTTTGCGGGGTATGAGATGGGGCGTGCTCATAACCGGAAACAGATGCACTGTCATCATTACCTGATTTGTAAAAATGCGGCAGGGTAATTTCATCCGGGAGGATTTGCCGGAGGAATCGGAGAAGAAGGTTGCCACTACTGTCGGATTCTGGTTGTGAATCATGAGCTTAACTCAGCGGCTATTGTAAGCTTGCAGAGAGGACTTATACCCGGAGGAGAGAGTCCTGCCTGCGAAGACAAATAAATAATAGAAATTTGGAGGAGAATTGATTGAAGAAAAAAGAGAATAACAGCAGCTCCGGTCTGAAGGTCATTCCTTTGGGCGGACTGGAGCAAATCGGCATGAACATTACTGCCTTCGAATATGAGGACAGTATTGTTGTGGTTGACTGCGGTCTGTCTTTTCCGGCAGATGATATGCTGGGAATAGACCTGGTCATTCCGGATGTGACTTACCTGAAGGATAATATAGAAAAAGTGAAGGGCTTTATGATCACTCACGGACATGAGGATCATATCGGGGCACTGCCTTATGTGCTCAAGGAAATCAACGTACCCGTCTATGCCACGCGGCTTACCATGGGCATTATCGAAAATAAGTTAAAGGAACACAACCTGATGAAGACCACCAAGCGCAAGGTGGTGAAGTTTGGCCAGTCCATCAACCTGGGAAAGTTCCGCATTGAGTTCATCAGAACCAACCACAGTATTGTGGATGCAGCGGCTCTGGCCATTTATTCACCTGCAGGTGTTGTGGTGCACACAGGTGACTTTAAGGTGGATTACACGCCGGTCTTCGGCGATGCCATCGACCTGCAGCGTTTTGCGGAGCTGGGGAAGAAGGGCGTCCTTGCCCTGATGTGTGATTCCACAAACGCAGAACGTCCCGGATTTACACACTCGGAGAAGACGGTGGGCAGAACCTTTGACAATCTGTTTGAAGAGCACAAAAATACCAGAATCTTCGTGGCTACCTTTGCCTCCAATGTAGACCGTGTACAGCAGATTATCAATACGGCATACAAGTTTGGCAAGAAGGTATGTGTGGAAGGACGCAGCATGGTCAGCATCATTGAGACCGCCAGAAATTTAGGCTGTATCAGTATTCCGGACAACACTCTGATTGAAATAGACCAGCTGAAGAACTATCCCGATGAACAGCAGGTCATCATCACCACCGGCAGTCAGGGCGAGAATATGGCTGCTTTAAGCCGGATGGCAAGCGGAATGCACCGCAAGATTACCATCGGTCCCGGGGATACGGTTATTTTTTCCTCAAATCCCATTCCGGGCAATGAGAAATCCGTGACCAAGGTTATCAATGAGCTTCTGCGCAAGGGTGCGGATGTCATCAACCAGGATGCCCATGTGTCCGGCCATGCCTGCCAGGAGGAAATTAAGCTGATTTACACGCTGATTCGGCCAAAGTACGCAATTCCGGTACATGGCGAATACAAGCATCTGAAGGCGCAGGCCAAGATTGCACAGAGCCTGGGAATGGATAAGGACAATATTTTCATCCTTTCATCGGGGGACGTTTTGGAGCTCAGCGAAGAGTCGGCAAGGGTAACCGGGAAGGTTCCTACAGGTGGGATTCTCGTGGATGGCCTTGGTGTCGGTGATGTTGGAAATGTGGTGTTACGTGACCGTCAGCATCTGGCAGAGGACGGCATTATGATTGTGGTTATGAGTCTGGACAAATACAACGGTCAGTTGCTGGCAGGTCCGGATATTGTGTCAAGAGGCTTTGTATATGTGAAGGAATCGGATGAGCTGATAGAGGAGGCGCGCCAGACGGTGGATGATGCCATTCAGAGATGCCTTGACAGAGGAGTGACAGACTGGGGCAAGCTGAAAAATACCACAAAGGATGCCTTAAGTGATTATGTGTGGAAAAAGACAAAGCGTCGTCCCATGATTCTCCCCATTATCATGGAGATATCATAGCGATAGCGGAAAGGTCGCAAAGTGGACTCTTTACAGCAGGCAACTAAGAATTTTGCGGAAGTGATTTTGAAAAGCGAAGTTTATCAGACTTACAGGACGGAGCTGGAAAAGGTAAAGCAGCATCCGGAGCTGAAGGCGCAGATTGATGAGTTTCGCAGGAAAAACTATCAGATGCAGTTCAGGTCGGATATTGATTTCGACAAGCTGGACCGTTTTGAGAAAGAGTATGAAGCATTCAGGGAGCAGCCGCTGGTAGCTGATTTTCTGGCGGCAGAGCTGGCCCTGTGCAGAATGATGCAGGGGGTTTTTATGCAGATTACTGACGCACTTGATTTTGAGTGATAGGAAGGGCATGATGGTGAAAGGGAAGATTGCAAATGTTGTGATGACAGTGCTGGGCTTAGCACTAAAGGTAGCGCTTATTGTCCTGGCTGTGGCTTATATCTATAAGGGAGCAATGATCTGCTATGACTATGGTTATCGCATCTTTACGGAACCTGCCGTATCTCCCGGAGAGGGCAGAATCATAACGGTGGCCGTGACAGAAGACATGTCTCCCAAGGAGATTGGTCAGCTGTTTGAAAATAAGGGCCTTGTCAAGGACGGCAGACTTTTTATGTTTCAGTATTATCTGTCTGAATATAAAAAGGATGTAAAACCCGGTATTTTTAACCTCAGCACAGCCATGACTGCGGAAGAGATGATGGCGGTTATGGCCGCGGAGGATGAGGAAAGCGAAGAGACGGGAGAGGAAAAGTAGGAACCAATGATTATAGCTGAGAGAATGGCTGCCTTTATCGATTCTTTGGATCAAGGCAACACCCCCCTGTTGGACAAAATTGAGAGAGATGCCCTGGAGGCGCAGGTTCCCATTATACGCAAGCCTATGCAGAGCCTGTTGAAATTCCTGCTGGCTTATGCAAAGCCGAAGCAGATCCTGGAGGTCGGGACTGCCGTCGGCTTTTCTGCGTTATTGATGAGTGAATACGGACCTGCGGACTGTCATATCACCACCATTGAAAAGTACGAAAAAAGAATTCCCATTGCGAAGGAGAATTTCAAAAGGGCCGGTGCAGAGGAGCGGATTACCCTGCTGGAGGGAGATGCCGCCGATATTCTGCAAGGGCTTGAGGGACCTTATGATATGATTTTTATGGATGCGGCTAAGGGTCAGTACATTCACTTTATGCAGGATGCTTTGAGGCTTCTCTCTCCCGGCGGCCTGTTGATCAGTGACAACGTACTGCAGGACGGGGACATTGTGGAGTCGCGCTTTGCTGTAACCCGCCGCAACCGCACAATCCACGCCCGTATGCGGGAGTACCTGTATGAAATAAAGCACAATCCCCAGCTCGAAACAGTAATACTTCCTGTGGGGGACGGCGTAACCCTGTCTCTGCGGAAGTGAGAGCGGAGGAGTGTGCCGGAACCGGCATTTCTGTAGAAGTGAGGGCGGAGGATTGCGGTATGGAAGCTGCATCCGGGGCGGAAGAGGGTTCGGGTGAGAACACGGTATCAAGAAATTAAGAGGGATGAATTTATGACACAGAGAAGGAAACCTGAGCTTTTGATTCCCGCCAGCAGCCTTGAGGTGCTGAGGACGGCGGTGGTATTCGGGGCGGATGCAGTATATATCGGCGGTGAGGCCTTCGGGCTTCGCGCCAAAGCGAAGAATTTTTCCATGGAGGAAATGGCAGAGGGAATCGCCTTTGCCCATGCCAGGGGCGTGAGGGTCTATGTGACAGCCAATATTCTGGCCCACAATTACGACCTGGAGGGAGCGGAAACCTATTTCAGGGAACTTCGTGACATGAAGCCGGAGCCTTGTGATGCCTTGATTATATCGGATCCGGGCATGTTTACCATCGCTAAGGAAATATGGCCGGAGGTGGAAATTCATATCTCCACCCAGGCCAACAATACCAATTATCTGACCTATCGCTTCTGGTGGAACCAGGGGGCAAAGCGTGTGGTTTCTGCCAGAGAGCTTTCCCTGAGGGAGATAAAGGATATACGGGACCACATTCCGGAGGAGATGGAGATTGAGAGCTTTGTCCATGGTGCCATGTGCATTTCTTACTCCGGGCGATGTCTGCTCAGCAATTACTTTACGGGGCGGGATGCCAACCACGGAGCCTGCACCCATCCCTGCAGATGGAAGTACGCCGTGGTTGAGGAGACAAGACCCGGGGAATATCTGCCGGTTTATGAGAATGAGAGAGGCACTTATATTTTCAATTCCAAAGACCTGTGTATGATAGAGCACATACCGGAGCTGGCGGAGGCAGGAATTGACAGCCTGAAAATAGAGGGACGAATGAAGACGGCGCTTTATGTGGCAACGGTTGCCCGAACCTACCGTAAGGCGATTGACGACTTTTTTGAATCAGAAGAGACCTATCGGAGCAATTTGGACTGGTACAGGGCAGAGATATCTAAATGCACCTATCGACAGTTTACCACAGGCTTCTATTTTGGCAGGCCTGATGAAAATACACAGATTTACGACAATAACACTTATGTGAATGAATATGTTTACCTGGGAATTGTGGAGGAGACGAAGGATATACTCCGGACAGCGGATGGGAGCACTGTTTCAGGCCCCTTGGTACGGATTGAACAGCGTAATAAGTTTTCTGTGGGCGACACTGTTGAAATCATGAAGCCGGACGGAAGCAATCTGCCAGTTCATGTGGAGGCCATGTTCAATGAAGGCGGAGAAGCTGTGGAAAACTGTCCTCACCCCAAGCAGCTTTTGTGGATAAAGCTTTCCTCCGAAGCCGAACAGTATGATCTGTTGAGGGTGAAGAGCGAAGACGGCGGGGGAGGAAAGGGATGAAGAAACAACAGAAAGCGGCGAGGTTTGTCGTGCACGGGCTAATCATATTGTATACAATTGCATGTCTGTGGCTCTTTTATCACCAGTCTATAGCGGACCTTACGGTGGAAGGCGAGATCCCCTTTCAGTCGGATCTGCCCCTCCACATCAGCATGATTATAGAGGACGGCTGGTACTACAGCTTCACTGCCTATGTATACAAGGTGCTGCACATGTTGTTTCGGGGCAGCACGCTGGGGATTTGCATTTTTCTTGCTCTGGTGGAGACAGCTACGGTGTACGCAACGGAGAGACTGGTCTGCCATCTGGGAAAGTATAGGGAGAATACCTGGTTTACGCTGTTGCTGGCGCTTAGTCTGAATTTTGTTATGCCCTGTTATATCAGGGCTGTGGGAGAGTTCCGATATGTGAGCTACCAGTCCGGCAATATCTGGCACAATTCCACCTATATTTGCATGCGACTGGCTGCGCTTTTTACCCTTCTTTATTATTTTAAGCTGGAAAAAAAATACCGGGATGGACTGACATGGAAGGAATGGTGCTGCTTTGCTGTGATGAACATTGTCTGCACGGGAATCAAACCCAGCTTCCTGCTGGCCTTTTCACCGATCATGGGCCTGTTCCTTCTGGTGGACCTGATGAAGAAGGTACCCTTGAAGAGAATTCTGGTATTTGGTTCCTCCCTGCTGCCCAGCGGACTTGTAATCCTCTGGCAGAATGCGGTTTTGTTCGGCGAAGATACGGGGAACGGAATGGGCTTTCGTCCTTGGTACAGTTTTTCCCTCCATACGCAGATTCCAAAGCTGGCAGTGGTATGTTCCGTGCTTTTCTGCATTTTTGTTCTGTTTATGAAAATAGGGGATCTGAGGAAAGAAAGAGAGACTCTTTTCCTGGTGCTGATGACTGTGCTGGGCTTTCTGGAGGCACTTTGTCTTGTGGAGAGCGGAAGCCGCGGCTTTGACGGCAATTTCCTCTGGGGTTATAGCTTCTGCCTTTTTGTTCTTTTTGCCTTGTGTGCCGTAAAATGGTTACGAATGGGTGCGGAGAGAGGGTGGCAGAGGGTCCTCCGGGCAGGTCTCGGAGTCCTCTATGGATGGCATCTGTATTGTGGTCTTTATTTTTTTATAAGCCTGGTCTGCGGAGCGGGCTACTGGATGCGCTGATTTGAAATTGCGGTTGACCGTCTCAAGCACATATTGTAAAATGGGTCATAAATGAAGAAAGGGATATAGATTATGAGCGAAGTAGTAAATGTGGAAGAACTCTTTGCCAGCAAGGTTTTTACCCTGGGAAAGATGAAGGAATGTCTGCCCAAGAGCACCTACAAAGAGGTCAAGAGAGTCATGGACCAGGGCGGTGAGCTTTCCCTGGCGGCTGCCGATGTGGTGGCCAAGGCGATGAAGGACTGGGCAGTGGAAAACGGTGCAACTCACTACACTCACTGGTTCCAGCCACTGACAGGCATCACCGCGGAAAAACACGATGCCTTTGTGACGCATCCTGACGAAGAGGGCAAAATGATTATGGAGTTTTCCGGTAAGGAGCTGATCAAGGGAGAACCGGATGCCTCCTCCTTCCCCTCCGGCGGACTTCGCGCGACCTTTGAAGCCAGAGGATATACCGCCTGGGATATCACCTCTCCGGCATTTATCAAGGAGACGGCAACCGGCCCTACCCTTTGCATTCCCACTGCGTTCTGTTCCTATACCGGAGAAGCGCTGGATAAGAAGACGCCGCTGTTGCGTTCCATGGAAGCACTGAACAAGCAGGCGCTCCGGATTGTGAGACTTTTCGGAAATACCGAGGCAACCAAGGTAACTCCCTCCGTCGGTGCGGAACAGGAATATTTTCTGGTGGATGCAGGGAAGGCGTTAGAGAGAGAAGATATCATTTTTGCGGGCAGAACCCTGTACGGGGCGGCAGCGCCTAAGGGCCAGGAGATGGATGATCATTATTTCGGTGTCATCAGGGAGCGTATCGGTGCCTTTATGCATGATGTCAACATTGAACTGTGGAAGCTTGGTGTCACATCCAAGACCCAGCATAATGAAGCCGCCCCCGCCCAGCATGAAGTCGCTCCAATCTATGAATCCGCCAACGTGGCAGTAGACCACAACCAGCTTGTGATGGAGACCCTGAAAAGGATAGCCGGAAAACACGGACTCCGCTGTCTGCTCCATGAAAAGCCCTTTGCCGGCGTGAACGGTTCCGGCAAACACAATAACTGGTCAATTACTACGGACAACGGGGTTAATCTGTTAGAGCCAGGTCAGACCCCCAACGAGAATATACAGTTTCTGTTGGTGCTGGCCTGCATTATGAAAGCTGTGGACACTCACGCGGATTTGCTCCGTCAGAGTGCGGCGAATGTAGGGAATGACCAGCGTCTGGGAGGCTATGAAGCACCTCCCGCCATTATCTCCATTTTCCTGGGCGAGCAGCTGGAGGATGTGGTAAAGCAGCTGGTTGAGACCGGTGAAGCGGCACATCTGATTGAGGGCGGCAAGCTGGAAACCGGTGTATCCACACTGCCTGACTTTGAGAAGGATGCCACGGACCGCAACAGGACTTCCCCCTTCGCTTTCACGGGCAATAAATTTGAATTTCGAAGTGTGGGAAGCTCTGACTCCATAGGCAGCCCCAATACCACGCTGAATGCCATTGTGGCAGAGGCCTTCTGCGAGGCGGCGGATATTTTGGAGAAAGCGGATAATTTTGAAATGGCGGTACACGATCTGATCAAGGAATATATGACCAGACATCAGAGAATCATCTTCAACGGCAACGGATATGCCCCGGAGTGGGTGGAGGAGGCAGCAAGAAGAGGGCTTCCCAACATACCGTCCATGGTCGAAGCAACAGCGGCGCTGACCACCCCTAAGGCCATTGCGTTGTTCGAGAAATTCGGTATTTTTACAGAAGCAGAGCTCCACTCCAGAGCAGAGGTGCTGTATGAGACCTATGCCAAGAGTGTGAACATTGAGGCGCTTACCATGCTGGATATGGCCAATAAGCAGATTATACCTGCGGTACTTGGATTTTGCGATTCACTGGCTGATTCTGCACTGAAGATTCAGCAGGCAGGCGGAGATGCTTTTGTTTCCTCGGAGCTGCTAAAGACTGTGACCGGCAGACTGACGGAGGTAAAGAAGGCAGCAGAAGCGCTGCAGACAGCGGTGGAGAAGGCTGTGGCCATGCATCAGGGAAAGGAGCAGGCATTCTTCTACCATGATGTGGTAGCGGAAGCGATGAACAGCCTGCGCAAACCTGCGGATGAGCTTGAGAAGATAGTCGACAAGAAATTCTGGCCTTTTCCTACATATGCGGATTTGCTGTTTGAAGTATAATCGTGAGACGGTCTTAAGAAAAAAATTTTTAAAATATCAAATTTCTGCTTGCAATTTAAAATAAGTTGCGGTATAGTAGAACATCATAAAGAGATAACTCAATATAAGTTAAGTATGAGGGATAAACGAAGGCGTTTACACAGAGAGTGTAGCGCCTTTTTTTATTCCCAAAAGAATAAGGGAGGAACAAGAGTATGAGTGAAGTTTTAAATGTGGAAGAGATTTTCGCCAGCAAAGTATTTACCCTTGGTAAGATGAAGGAAAGATTACCTAAGAGTACATACAAGGAAGTCAAGAAGGTAATGGACCAGGGTGGTGAATTGTCCCTTGCGGCAGCAGATGTTGTAGCAAAGGCTATGAAGGACTGGGCTGTGGAGAACGGCGCTACCCATTATACTCACTGGTTCCAGCCGCTGACCGGCATCACCGCAGAGAAGCATGATGCGTTTGTGACCCATCCCGACGAGGAGGGTAAGATGATTATGGAGTTCTCCGGCAAGGAACTGATTAAGGGTGAGCCTGATGCGTCCTCCTTCCCTTCCGGCGGACTGCGTGCAACCTTTGAGGCAAGAGGTTATACCGCATGGGATATTACCTCTCCTGCCTTCCTGAAAGAGGATGCTACCGGAGTGATTCTCTGCATACCTACGGCTTTCTGTTCTTATACGGGTGAGGCCCTGGACAAAAAGACCCCCCTGCTTCGTTCCATGGAAGCTGTGAGCCAGCAGGCACTCCGTATCGTGAGACTCTTTGGCAACACGGAAGCAACCAAGGTTGTAGCCAGTGTGGGACCTGAGCAGGAGTATTTCCTGGTAGACAGGGAGAAATATCTGCAGCGTGAGGATTTGATTTTTGCAGGTCGTACCCTTTTCGGAGCGCCTGCTCCCAAGGGCCAGGAGCTGGAGGACCACTACTTCGGAACCATACGTGAGAGAATCGGTTCCTACATGAAGGATTTGAACACGGAGCTCTGGAAGCTGGGCGTTACCGCCAAGACCCAGCACAATGAGGTTGCTCCTGCCCAGCATGAGCTGGCACCGATTTACGAGACTGCAAATATCGCGGTAGATCACAACCAGCTGGTAATGGAGACCATGAAGAAGGTGGCCGGACGTCATGGTATGACTTGTCTGCTTCATGAGAAGCCTTTTGCAGGTGTCAACGGCTCCGGTAAGCACAACAACTGGTCTCTGGGAACAGACAATGGTGTGAACCTGCTGGATCCCGGCGATACCCCCAATGAGAACATTCAGTTCCTTCTGGTGCTTGCCTGCATCATGAAGGCCGTGGATACGCATGCGGATTTGCTGCGTCAGAGTGCTGCCGATGTGGGCAACGACCACAGACTGGGAGCTAACGAAGCACCTCCCGCAATCATTTCCATTTTCCTCGGTGAGCAGCTTGAGGATGTGGTAAAACAGCTGGTTGAGACAGGTGAAGCCACTCATTCCATCCAGGGAGGAAAGCTCCAGACCGGTGTGTCCACACTGCCGGATTTTGAGAAGGATGCGACAGACCGTAACAGAACCTCACCCTTTGCCTTCACCGGTAATAAGTTCGAGTTCCGTATGGTTGGTTCCGCAGATTCCATTGCAAGTCCCAACACTACATTGAACGCAATCGTTGCAGAGGCATTCTGCGAGGCTGCGGACATTCTGGAGAAGGCTGATAACTTTGACCTGGCTGTACATGACCTGATTAAGGAATACATGACCGATCATCAGAGAATCGTATTCAACGGTGACGGTTATTCCGAAGAATGGGTTAAGGAAGCAGAAAGACGCGGACTGCCCAACATTAAGTCCATGGTGGAGGCTGCTTCTACCCTGACTACCAAAAAGGCTATCAAACTGTTTGAAAAATTTGGTATCTTTACCAAGGTCGAACTGGAGTCCCGTGAGGAGGTCATCTATGAGACCTATGCGAAGACCATCAACATCGAAGCGCTGACCATGATTGACATGGCAAGCAAAAAGTATATTCCTGCAGTTATGAAATACAGCAAGTCCCTGGCGGACACTGTGATAGCAGTGAAGACAGCAGGTGCGGATGCCGGTGTGCAGATGGAGATTCTGACGGAGGTAAGTGAGAAACTGGCTGCGGCAAAGTCGGCACTGACCAAGCTGGAAGAGGTAACCGCGAAGGCTTCTGCCATGACAGATGTCAAGGCTCAGGCTTTCTACTACAAGGATACCGTCAAAGCTGCCATGGATGAACTCCGTGCGCCTGTGGATGCACTGGAAATGATTGTAGATAAGGATATTTGGCCTGTACCTACTTATGGCGAGTTGACCTTCGAGGTGTAAGCTGTGTCGGAGCAGAAATGAAAATTTTAGGGGCTGTGCGGGGAATCTGCACAGCCTTTCATGTTGAACAGGCGCACAAATTATTATTTTTGACTAAAATTTTCCTATTTTTGAATTTTTATCTTGCATTCTGGCAATACTTCGTGTATAATTCATCAAGTAGCATAAATAGGGCTATCGCCAAACGGTAAGGCAACGGACTCTGACTCCGTCATTTCAAGGTTCGAATCCTTGTAGCCCTGCTAGAATAAGCATGATAGTTTTGATACCATTGGTATTGAAGTTATCATGTTTTTTTATGTCGAAACGCCCCTGACACAGGTTTTGACACTTCTGTCCCTGGAGGTAGTTTTAATGTGTATGTTGAGAGGCTGTTGTTGGGCATAATCCGATTTTTTGATAGAAGTAACCCTCCGCTATAGCACTATACTTTTGTATTATGGTATCTTGGTTTTGGAAACTGGGATTAATCCCCAATGATTATTTATGGTGTCGCCATAGCTATGGTAGATTG
>JBJENR010000111.1:0-2784 GCA_051880315.1 Acetatifactor sp. | reverse complement strand
CATACATTATCACATAGAACTATCTATATATCGCATATTTCTTTCCAGCGCTCGACATATTGCAAACTTACTCCTTGAAAAATCTTTCTACTACCTTTAATTCCGAGTAGTTATTGGACTTTAGCTTGTGTTGCAGCCTTATCTTTAACTGTAGCCTGATGTAATTTCTGTTCGTCAGACCAGAGATTTGCCTCCACCTTCCTTCGGATTCCACCTCACAATGGACACTCTTGGTCTTGGCTGTATCCTTCCCACTACTAGGGCGGATTGGGGACTTTCACCCGTTAGTGACGTGCGCCGCAAGGCGCACCAACAAAATGGGTAGTCAGCCTTTTACGGCCAACTACCCATTTTCTGTTACATTTCCTCTGCCGGCTCTAACACAAGCTCTGCATACTGCTCATCTGTCATATTCTCCAGCTTATTCAAAACCTGTTCTGTCAGCTCCTCAATTTCGCTGTCCTTTAACAAAGGCTGCACACGCTTTATATCAGCTATCATGGCTCCTCTGTCCTTCCCATCGAACACGCATAATAAATTGATTTCTTCCACTGTTAAATTACCCATACGTTTACATCTCCCTCTGTGATTTCTTTTGCAAGCATCTTGCCACACTCCAACAGCACTGTACCTTTCGGATCAGTGACCACGTAGGAGCTGTGCATCTGCATAAGATTAGGCTTCACAAAGAACCTCGTCTTACCGGAACCCGAACCACCAATCACAAGAATATTCTTATTTCTTGCATACTTCGGCTCTTTCGGTCTGCCGGACATCATCAGATATTCCGTTTCGGTAAGAATAATGTTATTCTCAAAAACATCGTCCATATATGGCTCAATATCTTTCTCATTCCCCCACCTTGCAGAACCGTACTCCTCACCATGACGGTATTTCTTTGCATTTTTCCCTTTCATATACACTGCCACTCTAAGGGCAACTCCGAAAATAATTCCTACAAACAAATCCTTTAGGTGCAGGCTTGGCAACGGATTGGAAAATGCCTTATCAATCCTTTCAAATACCGCTATCAACCTTTGGAACAACTCTGTTTCCTCCGTTATGCGGTACAGATATGCCAGCTTGTTTCCAAAATATCCGCACATAAGATAAGGGAAGTTCTGTAATAACAGCTTCTTCCCTCCCGTCTTGGATAACTTCTTACAAATCTGCTTAAACTTCTGCTCCAATGGATTTGCCTTTTTTGCCACAGGTCTGTCCCTCGCCCTTGCCACTTTGGTTTTCTTACCACTTTTTCCTTGACTCATCGGCTCTCACTCCTTTCCTTTGTCTTGGTTTTTTCACGTTCCCTGTTCAGTTTTTGGCTGATGTCCTTGAAGTGCTTCAATACCTTCTTGATAGAAGGCTGATTTCTCTTACGCTCATTCGTGGCAACAAACTCTTTGAATGCCATTGTCATAGCATCCATATCCCTTGCCTTGAAAAAAACGTAATACTTCGGTGGTTGGCAACTCTTATCCTTTTTCAGAGCAAAATCAATACCATACTTTCTCGCCACACGCTCAAAAGCCTTAATATTTCCCTCATTGACCTCAATATTGGTAACTCCGGCATTCTGACCGATAAGCTCCTTTAAGGTCTGCTTTCCCTTGGCAAATTGGTTCCTTTTCTGCTTCTGAGCGTTGAGAAACATCCTTAACGCTTTTTCAAGCTCTGTTGCGGACACTTTTGCCGACCTCACACAAAGAGACACCACCTTTTGGTTTACTTCTTCATGCACATCGTCCTAACCTCCCTTTCCGGGCATTGCCCATTTATTACTGCCTGTCACGGTGGTTCAAGCAGTCTGCGTAATCTCTCCATACACAAATCCTCTCTTTCCTCGTTAATGCACTTTAGGACAATTTGTCCGAAAGCAATAAAAAAAGGGCAGCTACAAACATTTCTGTTCATAACTGCCCTAACGCTGTTCTTGTCTATTCTGTTTTACAAAAGCCTGTCTTTGTCCTGCTTATTATACAGGAACCTCCGCACTTCCATAATCTTATCTTCGCCTTCGTCATCAATAACCACATACCAAATAACAAAGTTCTTTACATAGATACGGTAATATGGATAGCGTCTTTCTCTCATGGAATGATATGGCTCAAATGCTTCTGCCACAGGCTGTCTCTCCAATATGGCATTCTCCACTGCATCAAGTAAATCATTCGCCGCTTTTTGATTATGCAAATTTTCCGCAATATACATTACCTTCTGCTCCAAATCTTCATAGAACAAAGGTAAATACCGCAGCTTATACTTCGTATCAGCCATTTACCCTCCTCCGAAGATTTGAGAACACTTCCTCATGCGTATATCTTCTGTCATCTTCCATAGCAGCCTTGTCAGCTTCATCAAGTGCGCTTTCCACACCATCCGTTAATCTTGAGTATGCTTCCAGACTTAACACAACCATAGCTCCATAGCCATTCTTCGTCAAATACACCGGGTCTCCTCCTCCCACTGCTTTCTCTATATCCGGAAACTTATTTCTTAAATCTGAAACGGGTCTAATCTGTATCATAGAAACCTCCTTATCAAAACTTTATCATAATTTTATCCACATTTTCATTATACCCGAATATAGTCCATTTTACAATTACCAAATTTATTAAATTTTACTTACAAGACTTTAGGACAATTTGTCCGAAACCTACCAAGATACAACGGATAATTGTCACTACTGCCATGCACAGACGATATATCACTACCACTCCGCCTATCAGACCTCCGATAATGCAGTTAAAAGCAAAAATGCCGATACTTCCGGACAATCCATAG
>JBJENR010000110.1:0-10254 GCA_051880315.1 Acetatifactor sp. | reverse complement strand
CTGCCGTATTCCTGGCAACGTCTTTGTTGTTATATCTGTAAGATTGTTACTAATATAAAACAAATCCTTCTATTTGTCAATTATTTCAATATCCTTTCATCTTTGCCGGAATCCTACTTGTTTTTACTTGACAAGCCGCAGGTTTTTATATATTATTTTAATGTTACCAGCGGCGCGTGGCTCAGCTTGGTAGAGCGCTGCGTTCGGGACGCAGAGGTCGCGTGTTCGAATCACGTCGCGCCGATGAATAGAAATAAGCTCTCACATTAGTGAGGGCTTATTTCTTTTTATTTGCTGTTCTGTTTGTTGTTTGAGCCAACCTTAGCGGAGCGGAGACCGCGTGTTCGAATCACGTCGCGTGCTCTTTTTGTTTAAGACCTTGAATTCTTATTTTTCTAGCATTCGAGGTCTTTTCGTTTTGGTCTTAATTGCAATACTTACAGAAAATACTCACAACAGAAATGAGGTGAAAATTTTTTGTTAGTTTCGTCTCTCTATACTCCGATAAGCCTGATATATCATGACAAAACCCAGGGGGCCTCCCACAATGCCCCAGATACCGAATAGCTGCACTCCCGCATAAATGGAAAGCAGGATTGCAATGGGTGACACACCCACGCGCTTTCCTATCAGCTTCGGTTCCAGAAGCTCCCGGACAAAAATACAGGCCACATAAAGCAGCAGGCAGAATATAGTCTTCACATACTGCCCTGCAAAAAACTGCTGTATACCAAGGGGAACCAACACAATTCCGGTACCGATGAACGGCAGTGCATCCAGCACTCCGGCAAGCAGTCCCCAGAGCACTCCCTGCCTGATTCCGCAGGCAGCAAGCACAACTGCCGCCAGAAGACCGATGCTGCTCATGATAATAATCTGGGCCTTAATAAAGGTTGCAATGTAGCGGATAATTCCACAGATGATTTCCAGAATCAGATGACACTCTTCCTTATCCAGCATGCGGTTCATGATGTTGTCATAATCCTTGGCAAGCAGCACCGTTGCAATGAGAAAGCAGACCAGGAAACCACCGCACGCTATCAGAAACCTTAAATATTTCAGGGACTGAGACAGGACGCCCGGCACCAGCTTGTCCTGAAACCAGTCAATTCCTTCCTGCAGATTAAGTAACAGCATTTCTTCCAGATAATCCGTATCAATGCGAACCGCGCTGCCGACTATGTCACACACCTGATTAATGATGGTAATAATATTTTCCTCCAGAGAATCCAGATATCTGATCCATTCCGGCAGACTGCCCACAATCCACGAAAAAAGCACCCAGACCAACAGCCCCAAAACCAGTACTGCCACAATAAGCAACAACACAGCCCCCACCTGACGATGAATTTTACACTTTCCTTCCAGTTTTTGCAGAAAAGGACCGAATATAGTGACAAACAACATGGCCATCAGGACCGGAGCCGAAAGAGGTACCAGAATTTTCAGGAAAAAATAAACTGCTCCTGTCAGCAGAAGCAGTAAAACAAGCTTGTTTTCTTTCCATTTCCGTATCATAAACACCCTCCCGGCTTCTAAACGTAACTCCTGAGGGTTAGTATGATACCATTTGCAGAATTCCATGCATACACAATAGAAAAGTCCCGGAAGGGCAATTTTACGAAGGCGTCTCTGAATGGGTATATTATGAGACCGGGACGCAAATGGTTCCCGGTATCGTACTATTTGAACGATAGAGAAAACCGGGAAAAAATACTGCCCTGGGGATATATTTGAAAGCTAAAATCCTTGCCGGTGACCGGATAGCAAAACTTCAGCTTATAAGCACAAAGCGCCACTGATTTCACCCCAAGTCGACGGGAACACTCCAAGGTGGCACCATCCCCGTACTTCACATCTCCAAGGAGAGCCATTCCGCTGTGGGACATCTGGGCACGAATCTGGTGGAAACGTCCGGTATCGATCTGAATATCCGCCAGGGAAATCTCGTCGTCGCCCACAGTCAACGTCTGCAACACATTGTAGCTTAACAACGCCTTCCCCGCTCCCGGGGTGCCTGCCTCTACCACTGCTGACTTCCCTGAAGAATCCTTCATCAGGTAATCCACAAGCCTTCCCTTTTCTGCAGCCGGTTTTCCACAAAACACAGCATAATATTGTTTGTTCAATACACCATCCGTACTTTGAAGCTGTGCACTCAGGGCGGCAGCCACGCGCTTATTTTTCGCAAAGACAAGAAGTCCTTCCACCGGCTGATCCAAACGGTGGATAATGCCGAGATAGGGCGACCGAAGATAGTTCTTTAACTCACTGACCACATCCGGCTGTCCCACCTTTGCGGTCTGGGTTGCAAGCCCGGCAGGTTTATTTATGACAATTATGTCATTATCTTCGTAGACAATCTGTGTTTTCATATTCCTCCAACCCGGACAGCTTGCCGGGACTATTGTCGGTTCCGTGGGACCGTCACTGTTTTCTTCGGACTGACGCCTTTACCCGGACTGTGACTATTTTCGCAGTCCCTTGGGATAATGGTTTTTCATGATGCCTCCCGCCAGCTTTCCCCAGCCCAGGGAAAACCCATCCACGCATATCAGATACCAACCCTTCTCTCCCTCTGCAGGAAATGTTTGCCCGCCAATATATGACAACGCCGTCATTTCTTTGGAGTTCAAATCACAAACCCGCTGCAAATCTCCCGGGGAAAGAGCCAGCGCCAACGCATGAGAAGGCTCAAAGCGATTCTTTTTCAGTTCACCCAGATGAAGTCCCGGGCGCAATACTTTCATACCCTTGAGCGAGGGAAGCTCCTCCGGTGCAAGGTAAAGGTTGTCTCCAAATCGCAGGAAGATACGATCCTTCTCATTGCCTGCAACATTGCGCAGAGTCTCCTCACAGAATTTCCTGAATTCCTGCACCGCAGGGTCTTTCGGGGAAAGTCCCTTCTCCAGACCGCCTGCGGGTATACTCTGATAAACAGCCTCCCGTTCTCCCGCCTTTTCCAGCACGGCAGCGAAATGCCCTTCTCCTTTGATTTTGTGGGGCCAGAGTCGCAGTGTACCTGTCAGCTCCTCTCCGGCACCTTCCACATATTCGGGCACGCCGTCACAGCCCTCCAAGCCCCTGCTAACCTTCTCTATGGGAACGAGTCTGAGCTGACTGTTTCGACTGAGGAGCCTGACAATGCTTCCCTCATTCTCCGCAGGTGCAAAGGTACAGGTAGAATAAACCAGCCTGCCTCCCGGACGCAGCATGCTCACGGCACAATCCAAAATCTCGTCCTGGCGATTTGCGCAAAGAGTCACATTCTCAGGACTCCACTCCTCACAGGCTACCTCGTTTTTTCGAAACATGCCTTCCCCGGAACAGGGCGCATCTACCAGGATTTTATCAAAATAGGACGGAAAAAGCTCTGCCAGGCGGGCCGGAGTCTCATTGGTGACACAGGCATTCCGAATCCCCATGCGTTCCACGTTCTCCGACAGAATCTTTGCTCTGGCAGGATGTATCTCATTGCAGAGCAAAAATCCCTGCCCCTGCATCTTTGCGGCAATCTGGGTGCTTTTTCCTCCGGGCGCGGCACACAAATCCAGAATCTTTTCCCCGGGCTTCACCTCCAGAAGCTCCACCGGTGCCATGGCACTGGGCTCCTGGATATAGTACACCCCCGCCTCGTGCAGGGGATGCTTTCCCGGCTGATCACAGGCTTCATAATAATATCCGTTCTCAGCCCAGGGAACGGGAGATAAATGCGCAAAGGGCACCCGGCTCTGTTCATATTTCTCCGGCGAATATACCTCTCCGGCAGTTTTTCCTTCCCCATTTTGCTTCAGCGTATTCAGACGCAGTGCCTGACTGCGCTCCCCCTCAAAAGCTTTCAGAAAAGTATCATATTCATTTCCAAGCATTTGCTGCATTCTTGTCAAAAAAGCCTCAGGATACATTGCTCCTCCACCCTCATGTCCGTTCACTGATATAAAAATTATAACGGGAGACATCCCCAAAAGCAATTCAAAATTTTCCCGTAATCAGTTTGGCTCATAAACATACCACAGCTTTGACAAGCATTTTTCATTATTGCAGTTCCTTATATCCGCCGGTAACTTCGCAGACATTATTATCAGGGTCATTAATATGAAAATAATAATAACCTTCGTGCACCTTTTTTATTTCCGTCATTTTTCCAATATTCAAGTCTTAAAGCCTATTATATTCCCTCTTCAAATCCTCTACCCAAAAGTTAAGGACAAACTTATAATCCCCATCTTCATAGTGATGTCCCGACAAATTATTCTCGTTCATAAGAGCGAGACATTTATTGTCAAAGAAAAACTCTGCAAACTTATTTCCACAATTTCGGGTTGATACTGTCATTGACAAAAGTTTTTCGTAAAATGTAATAGATTTCTCAAAATCTCTTGTAATCAAATAAATAGAACCCAGATGAATTTCTTGTGGACTCAGTTTTTTTATATCTTCATCATCTAACAGAATTTCATTTGTACCAACAGAAAACAATTTGCTCATTAACACAACCTTATCAATCTCCGGTAACGACTGCTCCATTTCCCATTTAGAAATAGACTGTCTTGATACACCGAGTTTTTCGGCTAACTGCTCTTGCGTCAGACCATTATAAATTCTTAATTGTTGAATTCGGTTCCCTATGCTCATTGCAATCCTCCTTTTTAAAAAGAGTATACAAATTATATCATCTATGTACTTTTCACTTTTCCCTTATATTTCCCTTGTAGTGAACAGATAAGGGAAACTCCTTAAAAATTGTTGCTTGGAAAATCCAGTTAATACCATCTAATTCCGTTTCTATTGGCAATCTAGCTTCAGACACAAACTCATTTTGATTATTGATATATTGCCAATTTCCCATACAACTATTCTCCAAACAATGTAACATAATATAATTTTCTATTTATCTGTCCACATTAAATAAATAGCACATGGCCCCACAGAGTAAACGACCTTAACAACTCAGCCAATTCGCTTTTTCACATAAATTATATCAAATATCTTCCTTTTTACAAAGAGATCTATCTACTTTTCTCCTTCTGATACATCACTTCAATAGCCTTTTCTCTGTTCCCTGGTTCCGGAGGAACTGTGACGATATTGACAGCATATATCGAAAACAAAAAAGTAACCACCCCCAAGGTAGTGGTTACTTTCTGTCAATACTTTTTACACCTTAAATCGGTACCCCACACCCCATATGGTTTCGATATACTGGGGCTTTGCGGTGTCCTTTTCAATCTTCTCGCGGATTTTTTTGATGTGTACCGTAACGGTGGCAATGTCGCCGATGGAATCCATATCCCAGATTTCACGGAACAGCTCTTCCTTGGTATATACATGGTTCGGATTCTCCGCTAGAAAGGTCAGAAGGTCGAATTCCTTGGTCGTGAAGGCCTTCTCCTCACCGTCCACATAGACCCGGCGAGCAGTCTTGTCAATGCGGATGCCGCGAATCTCCACCACATCCTGCCTGGGTTTCTGGTTGGTGCCCACCAATCTTTCATACCTGGCCATGTGCGCCTTGACTCTTGCCACAAGCTCACTGGGACTGAAAGGCTTGGTCATATAATCATCGGCGCCCAGACCTAAGCCCCGGATCTTGTCAATATCGTCCTTCTTTGCGGAAACCATGAGTATGGGAATATTTTTCTGCTCCCTGATCTTCTTACAGACCTCGAAACCATCCATGCCGGGCAGCATCAGATCCAGAATTATCAGATCGTATTCACCTGCCAGTGCAGTCGACAAACCCTCATCTCCGCTGTTGCAGATATCCACCTGGAAATCCGAAAGCTCCAGATAATCCTTCTCCAGGTCCGCAATTGCCACCTCATCCTCAATGATAAGTATCTTACTCATATATAACCTCCGTTCCGCCTTTCCGGGCATAATTCTCACATTTATCGATTACTGGTTTTCCTGAAGTCTTATTCTCACATTTTACATCTCTTAGTTTTCCTGAAGCTCAATATATTTTCTTAGCACGAAATGCATACAGGTTCCTTCTCCTTCCTTCGCGGTAGCCCAGATATAGCCGCCGTGATCTTCAATAATCTTCTTCACGATGGACAGTCCGATGCCGCTGCCGCCCTGGGCAGAGTTGCGGGATGCATCCGTTCTGTAGAACCTCTCAAATATTCTGCCCAAATCCTTCTGGGCAATTCCTCTTCCATTGTCCTCTATCTCCACACAAATTGAGTCCACCTGGTCCAAAATACGGATATCTATCACTCCGTTAGGTTTGTCCATGTACTTTACACTGTTGCTGATAATGTTATTTATGACCTTTTTCATCTGCTCCGGATCAGCAATGACAACAGTGTCAGTTTTTACAAGATTGAAATAATTAAGCTTTATATTCTTCTGTTCCAGATCCATACCCACTTCTTCCACGCAGTCACCGAAGTAATCCGCCACATTGATACGGTGAAAATTGTAGGGAATCTTGTTGTTGTCAATGCCGGAATAATAGGTCAGCTCGTTGATCAGACGCTCCATATCATTGGCCTTATTATAAATGGTCTTGATATATTTATCCATCTTGTCCGGTGTGTCCGCCACCCCGTCCATAATGCCCTCCACATAACCCTTAATGGCAGTGATGGGGGTTTTCAGATCATGGGAAATATTGCTGATGAGCTCCCTGTTCTTTTTTTCGCTGTCTGTGCTCTCCTCCGTATTTTCCTTCAGCCTCAGACGCATATCTTCATAGTTCCGGTATAGATCTCCAATCTCGCCCTTGGCATCTGTCTGCAGGGCATATTCGAAATTGCCCTCCTTAATCTTGCGCATAGCTGTATTCAGCTCATTTACAGGCTTAATCACACCGTCATTTATCCACCTGGTCAGCATGATACCCGTAAAAATCAATATCAGCAAAATAGCAATAAACATATCTGTCAACAGCGGCCCGGATATCAATGAACCGACCATCTGCTGCATGTTTTCATAAACCTCTGCATAATCAAGGGGAGCCACGGGCATACCCTTCTTCGCATACATCAGAAATACACCGATTGCACAAAATGCAAGAGATGTGAGGATCATGGGCAATACAATAATTATAATAAGTGTGAGACGCAGCCTGGTTTTGAATTTCATATCTTTTGCCTTCTTTTGAAAATACATTGTATAACAAATGTCTGCTTCGCAGCCGCTTGTTTCCTATTCTCATATGCTCACGAATCAGCGCTGACGCGCTTTTCATCCTGCTTCGCAGGATATTCGTTCGCTAATGGCGCAAGAAAAACAAATGTCTGCTTCGCAGCCGCTTGTTTTTCTTTTGCGCTCATTACATTATAGCATACACTTTGGGGAAATGTGTAAATACAGGAAAATATAATCATAAAAAAAGTATAAACTGATATCGGGACTTAAGGGTTCTTCTGTTGACTTTCTCCCGATAAGCTCTTATACTAAATATAGTAACGATTACTGTTTTTGAGAAAGGAGCTGCTCTTGCCCACATATAAATACAGCAGACAGAGAGAAATCATAAAGAATTTCCTCATGACCAGAAAAGACCATCCCACTGCCCAGACAGTCTATATGAATGTGCGTCAGGATTACCCCAATATCAGCCTGGGCACCGTGTACCGCAATCTGACCCTTCTGGCAGAAACAGGTGAAATCAGCCGGATTCGCGTGGGAGACGGCGTAGATCATTTCGACCCCGACACCTCCCCCCACTATCATTTCCTCTGCACCCACTGCGGTTGTGTATCGGATTTGGATATAGATACGATAGAGGAAATCAACGAAATTGCCGGGAAAGGATTTGACGGGCATATCAAAGGACATGTCACATATTTCTACGGAAGCTGTCCTCAGTGCACAGAACAAAAATAGGACAAAAAGAGCCGGTATGGCAGCATTTTACTGCTTTACCAGCTCTTTTAACTGTGCAAGCAGTTCCAAATCAGACTGCTGCAGCTTGATATTTGAGGTAACGGGCTCCTCGCCGGGCCTTGTCACCGTAATCTCCATCACGGTTCCCTCCTCCAGGGGTCTTGAAAATACAGCTTTTAAATATGCTATAAACTTAGGGTGACTTTTTTCAAACTGCGACTTGGCACCCATGATCTTCATAATTGTTGCGGGATTCATCGTTTCTTCTCCTTTCGACTGTGCTATCTTTTCTGTCACAATACTAACAGTATACCCATCTCCTGCGTCAAATGCAACCGCTGAATGCAAGAAAAATCACAGCTTACCCCTTTCTTGACAAAATACGGCGCATATTGTACCTTTAAAATAATATATTGGATTCTTAATTCCGCTTTTTACCGGCGCGGAAGAAATACAGACGAATATACATTACCAAAGGAGACTAAGACCATGAAAAAAATAGCAAGCTTTACCATCGACCATATTAAATTGCAGCCGGGTGTATATGTTTCCAGAAAAGATCATCTGGATACAGATATCATCACTACCTTCGACCTGCGCATGACCAGCCCCAATGAGGAGCCTGTCATGAATACTGCGGAGGTTCATACCATCGAGCATCTCGGCGCCACCTTCCTGAGAAATCACCACACTTACGGAAGCAAGACTATCTACTTCGGACCCATGGGCTGCCGCACGGGCTTTTATATGTTGCTTGCCGGAGACTACACCTCAAGGGATGTGCTGCCTCTGGTCATTGAAATGTTTGAATTTATCCGGGATTTCAGGGATGAGGTACCGGGTGCTTCTCCCGTGGACTGCGGCAATTATCTGGACATGAACCTGGACATGGCAAACTGGCTGGCAAACCGTTATCTGGAAAATGTATTATATCGCATTGACGAGAGCCGTCTGGTTTATCCCGAATAAAGATGTAAGGAACAAATACACGTAATCCTCTCGAATCACGAAGGAAAATCAATCAGGAGATATAGATAAATTATGAGCAAAATTGGTATTATCGGCGCCATGGAGCTTGAGGTGGAATCCCTGCAGGCGGAAATGACCGTAACAAAAATTACAGACAAAGCAAACATGAAATTCTACGAAGGCACGCTGAATGGAGCCGACGTAGTCATTGTACGCAGCGGTATCGGTAAGGTAAACGCTGCCCTTTGCACACAGATACTGGCTGATCTCTTCGGTGTTACCCATATCATCAACACCGGAGTGGCGGGCTCTCTCAATGCACAGCTCAATATCGGAGACATTCTGATTTCCAGGGATGCTCTCCATCATGATATGGATGTCACAATATTCGGCTATCAGCCCGGAGAGGTTCCGGGACTTGGATTCCGCGAATTCCCCGCAGACGAAAATATGATGCGGCTTGCCAAGGCTGCCTGCGAAAAAGCGAATCCTGACATCAATGTCATTTATGGACGTGTGGTCAGCGGTGACCAGTTCATTTCCGGCAATGAGGTAAAAGAAAAGCTGATTCAGGAATTCCGGGGCGACTGCGCCGAGATGGAAGGAGCCTCCATCGCTCACGGTGCCTGGCTGAACGGTATCCCCTTTGTCATCATCCGTGCCATCTCCGACAAGGCAGACAACAGTGCCGAGATGGATTATCCCACCTTTGAAAGGGCAGCCGCCAAGCACTCCGCAGCCCTGGTCAAGGAGCTGGTACGCAATTTATAAAGTAACACTTATTCTAACCCGTGTTACCTGTAGTCAATCTTTCCCGTGGTTATATTTTCACCGGTTTGAGGGCGGACGGCACAATATGTGGCGTCCGCTATTATGATTGCAAGCAAAAGCAGGCTCAGCGCAATCCGCCATTTTTCAGGTATCCTGTGATAGGCCTTCATATACAAAGGCATCAGCAGGCAATTCAATACCACTCCCGCCAATCCAAAGGCTGCTGCCGAGAGAAGGCAGATGTGTCCGTTCAGATTCATGAAATACCCACTGTAATCCCACCATCGAAGTCCCCATCTCCACTCCAGGAAATAACCCGTCAGATATTCCAACACCGAACATATCAATGCAGAAAGCAAAAAAGTTCTAACCGGTTTGCGTGATAATCTATGCAAAAGAAACCAAAGAAGGAGCCCTCCCACCCCATAAACAGGCAGGTACGGCCCCTTATAAATTCCTCTGTTGACAAACTCATGTGCAGTCACCAGATAGATTGCTCCCTCCCACAGCCAGCCAAGAAAGCTGAGCAGAAAAAAGAGCAGTATATAAAAATCGACACATCGCTGTTCCTTCATCTCGTCCATCTCCCACAGTGTTCTACTGTTAGGATAGACCGGATGACAGCCTACTATACATCAGGATAACTTTGTTACTGTTTATCCTTCTTCCTGAAGA
>JBJENR010000109.1:0-2807 GCA_051880315.1 Acetatifactor sp. | reverse complement strand
AGACAACTGATGCAGAAGGCAAGCATACCAACATCAGCACCTGGCATTATGACAGCCTGGGTCGGATTGTGCGTGCAGTCTGCAATGGCCATTCCTATGAATATGTCTATGATGCACAAGGCAACTTGAAGGAGAAGCGTTCCAGCGGGAAACGCTTAGTTTCCTATTTAAAAGATAAACCAAAGCAGCATAAAACTTCTCCCAATAGTACATTCTAAAGGGGGAAGTTTTTATGTTGCTCTGATTTATCATTTGGAGATCGTATAAACCCCAGTTGCCACAAATAACCATACTTGAAATTGCAAAGCGGATACTGAACGAAGAAAGAGAATAATCAAAATAAGTTTCATATATTGTTATAATATAAGTTATAAATATATATTCAATTGCGGTTATATACAAGATATATCAAAAATGGTTATAATTATAGTAATTGAAATAGAACCGGAGGTTATGTCATGGCAATGCATTTTGATAAAGAAATGATTAATCCTAATATAGCAAGAACGGTGCGATTTACGCCGGTTTTGTACGACTGGCTGATGCAGGTAAAGGAGAGAGAGCAGTTGTCTTTTAACCAGGTAGTCCTTCAATGCTGTAAAAATTGTATGATGGAAGACCAGCGTAAAAATGCAGAAGAGGATACAGAATACAGCAAATAATTAGGGGAAAACAGATGGTTACAAGAGAATGCAGGGTTGGCATATGTGATGACAGGGAAGAGGATATAGCATGTATTGAGGATGCTTTAGAGAAAGGGTTGAAGAGAACAGGGCAGCCGGTCAGACTAATCTGCCAAAGGTTTTTAGATTAGAAAGCATTATGTGAGGCTACACGGAAAGAAAACTTTGATTTGTTGCTGCTTGATATTGAAATGCCTAATCTGGATGGATTTAAACTGGCAGAAAGACTTTGTATGGATCAGCATTCATTTTATTTGATTTTTGTGTCTGCTCATGAAAGCTTTGTTTTTGATGCTCCGGAATATTCTCCTCTGTGGTTTGTACGAAAAAGCAATTTGGAAGGGGACATGTTCCGGGCAGTGAGGAAGTACCTTCAGGTCACGTCGGTTACGCAGATAAGCTATCGGTTGAAGGAAGGCTTTGGTAATAGAGAGATTCTGGTCAGGGATATCATATATGTTGAAGGCAGCGGTCACAGTCTGACAATAAAACGAACCAGTGGGAGCGTGATGAAGAAATATGGCAGTCTGAAATCCATGGAGGAGGAATTGGAGGGCTGCCATTTTCTGCGTATTCATAAGAATTATCTGGTCAATCAGGAATATATCAATGAAGTTGGTAAGCGTGAAATATATTTATCAGATGGAAGTGTGTTGGAGATGGGAAGGGATAGGAAGAAGACTGTTCGGGAAGCAATGCGATGCTACGAAAAGGAGAGGAGGGAAAAGCGGTTTATATAGCAGACAGATCTGAGTACTGAGGGGAGAAAGGATTAGTGGGCTTTGGCGATTATGTAATAAATATTTTTTCTGCCATTATTGCAGTAGAATACATAGACTATGGATTTTCAAAGAAATATAGCGGCATCAAGCGGTGGGGAGCCTTTGTGTTTGGCTGTGTGGTTTATTTTATGACAGTTACAGCTTTAAATCGTTTGACAGCATATGAAGGAGTACTCGGCTTTTTCTACGGAGCAGTTCTGGTCGAATATGGAATCTTGGCGTTGAAGGGAAAGCTGCAGGATATTCTGTTGGCAGGAATATTGTGGGTGCTGATTGCGATTGTCGGCACATATGCTATTTTTGGATTTATGGGGCTTCTAACAGGAGATAGTCTGAGAGAAATGCTACATATGGACGGAGGTCTGCGGTTTTATGCATCCTTGGTAGCGCTGATTGTAAAGTTCTCCATGGGGAAAATTGCTGCTGTCTTTTTTCGTAAGAAAGAAGAGGCTTCCCAAAAAGAAAACTGGATTGTGGCGGGAGCATTTGTATTTATGACGTTGTTGGCTATGGGGTTGTTCTGGTTGGAAGTCGGTGGACTGGAGCGATCTTTGAGATATGGGCTGACCATCGGAATATTGGCGGACGAGGTAGGTATTGTTATTTTTCTGGTACAGCTTTACCGCCGACTGGGGAAGTATCAGAAAGAGAAGATGGAGGAGCAATACCGACGAGAGAGGGAGCTGGAACGTCAGGAAATGCTTTTGGATATGTACCGGGTTGGAAGGGAAATCAATCACTGGCGGCATGATATGCTTGGAGAGTTGGGAGTACTCTACCGTATGCAGAAAAATGGGAAATATGAAGAAGTAGTAAACTATATGGAAAAACTTTATGGTGATTTGAGGAATTATCCGGAACTGCCACAGGCTACAGGGAATGAAGGGTTGGATGCAGCACTTATGAAGACAATTCCGAAATGCAAAGAGAAAGGCATTCATTTTTGTTATGTGGTGATGGGAAAATCATGGAAAATTGATAGTCTTGAACTGGGAAACATTATGGATAATCTATTAAGTAATGGTATGGAAGCCTGTTTTGAGGTGACAGGGAAAAGGGAAATGGATTTGATGGTGCGGGCATTGGATGACGGACTGGAGATATATTTGGAAAACAGTATTGCGGAATCCGTGATGGCGCATAATCCAAAGCTTATCAGCCGGAAGAAAGAAAAAGAGCGGCATGGGTTTGGGATGGAAAGCATTTACCGGGTTGTTGAGAAATATGAAGGTACTTATGAATTTTGGGAGGAAGAAAAAAGATTTTGTCAGTCTATATATTTATACTATGGGAAGGAACAAACGAATGACTGCATCAGTTGAATAGAAATATTAAAAAAGGA
>JBJENR010000108.1:0-10321 GCA_051880315.1 Acetatifactor sp. | reverse complement strand
ATATCGCCACTACAGACCAGCATAAATAAAGCCTTGAAATATGATTGTTCTTGGCAAAACATACCAATAGTTGTATGTATAAAAAAGCAACCGGCCCCGGAAGATTCCAAGGAGCAGGTTGCTTTTCTATAAATATTTTTCTGTCCGTTACCGGCTTTACCCAAGCTCGTACGGTGTTACCTGATATACATAGTAATTCAGCCAGTTGCTGTACAAATTATTGCTGTGGGCACGCCACTGAAGCAGAGGCTTCTTCTCCGGATCATCATCAGGATAATAATTGTAAGGGAGCTGTATGGGCAGACCTTTGTTCAGGTCTCTGTGATATTCATGATCCAGGGTGTACCTGTCATACTCGGGATGTCCCGTCACAAAAATCTTCTTTCCGCCCTCTGCAATCGCCAGAAATACCCCCGCCACCGGAGATTCTGCCAGCACTGTCAATTCCTTGCAGGCGTGAATCGCCTCTGCAGGGGTCTCCGTATGTCTGCTGTGAGGCGCCAGGAAAATATCATCAAAGCCTCTCACCAGCGGTATCTTTCTATTGGCAACCTTGTGTTCATAAATCCCGAACAGCTTCTGAGGCAGCTGCTTTTTATTAATTCCGTAGTAATAGTACAGACCTGCCTGAGCTGCCCAGCAGATATGCAGCACAGAGGTCACATGGGTCTCCGCCCAGTCAAAGATTTCACAGGTTTCCTCCCAATAGTCCACCTCCTCAAAGGAAATATCCTCCACCGGTGCTCCCGTGATAATCATACCATCGAACTTCCTGTCCCTGATTTCATCCAATGAGGTGTAGAATTTATTTAAGTGGCTTGCAGGTGTGTTCACAGATACATGACTCTGTACATTCATAAAGGTAACATCCACCTGTAGCGGAGTGTTTGACAAAGCACGCAGAAGCTGCAATTCCGTATCCTGTTTTATGGGCATGTTATTCAAAATCAATACCTGCAGGGGACGAATATCCTGATGCATCGCACGGAATTCATCCATCACAAATATATTTTCATTTTCCAATATTTCCTTAGCCGGCAAATCACTCTGTGTTCTAATTGGCATATTATTCTCCTCTCTCCCAGCACTTAATATATTTCAGGCTCTCCTCCTGCCTGACGTTTCATCCTTCTTTTTCTTATTTCAATGTCAGCAAGGGCATGATATCTTTAACCCACTTCAATTCCATATTCCCTCAGGAAATCCTCCTCCGCCATAATCGGGATTCCCAGCTCCTTGGCCTTTTTGTTCTTCGAAGAGGTAGAAGTTACATCATTATTAATCAGCGCCGTAGTCTTTCCGGTAACGCTTCCCGTGACTTTTCCGCCTCTGACCTCAATCAAATCCTTTAATTCATTTCTATTGTCAAAATGATTCAGACTTCCGGTAATCACAAAGCTCAGCCCCGTCATATTCCGGCTTGCCTCATCCACCACCGGCACCTCCACCTGAAGCTCCGCCATGAGATGCTGAAGCTTCTGAAGGTTATCCTCGTCCCTCATATAGTCCGCAAAGGCTGTGGCAATCACCTCTCCCACCCCTTCAATGGCACTCAGGGTTTCCACGTCGGCAGCCTGCATTCTTGCAAGGTCATAATCAAAATACCGGCAAAGCATCTTTGCATTGGCCAGCCCAATATTTGCTATCCCCAGTCCGTAAATCACCCTGTGAAGGGTTGTATTTCTGGAAGCATTGATGCTTTCCATGAGATTAGCATAGGACTTTTCTCCAAAGCCCTCCATGTTCACGATGACCTCTCTGTATCTGTCTATGTGATAAAGGTCCGCATATTCGTGAATAAAACCCATATCAATAAACTTTTCCAGTGTCGCTTCGGATAAGCCGTCTATGTTCATGGCGTCTCTGCTGACAAACAGGGTAAAGGCCTTAATCCGTTTTGCCGGACATTTCTCATTCGTACAATATAGCGATTGCACCTCATTCACCTGTCGGATTTCTGTTGCACCGCCGCAGACAGGACAAGCCTTCGGAATTTCCACAGTATCGCTGCAGGTCAGATTCTTCCCAATCTGGGGAATAATCATATTTGCCTTATACACTGTAATCCTGTCACCGATGCCCAGTCGTAAGCCGCGCAAAATACTAATATTATGAACTGAAGCACGGCTCACCGTGGTTCCCTCCAGCTCCACCGGCTCAAAGATGGCCACAGGATTGATCAGCCCCGTACGGCTGGCACTCCACTCAATCTCCTTCAGTGTGGTTTCCTGCAGCTCATCTGCCCATTTAAAGGCGATGGAATGTCTGGGAAACTTTGCTGTTCTGCCCAGTGACTGACCATAGGCGATGTCTTCATAGCTAAGAACCAGTCCGTCAGAAGGGATGTCGTAATCTTCTACCTTCTTCTCAAAAAAATCTATGGTTTCCAGAATATTGTCTTCGGTTACCGGATAGTGCTCCACCACCTCAAAGCCCTGTTCCTGCAGGAAAACAAACTGTGCCTCTCTGGAATTATGAAAATCCGGTTCTGTCATCTGTGCTCGGACCTCATCCCCGGTTCCGGTCTCCTTATATCTTGCACTCACAAGCATAAAAGCATAGAATCTCACGTTTCTCTTTGCCGTAACCTCGTTATTCAGCTGGCGCACGGAACCGCTACAGAGATTGCGTGGATTTTTATATCTGGCTTCCGCATCCGGAATCTCAGCATTCATCCTTTCAAAATCGGAATAGGTTATCACCGCCTCACCGCGAAGAATCAGTTCGCCCTCAAAGGGAATCGTCAGAGGAATATTCTTAAAAGTCCTGGCATTGTTGGTAATCACTTCCCCAATTTCACCGTTTCCCCGGGTGACGGCTTTTGCAAGTTTCCCGTCATTATAAGTCAAAACCACTGTCAGTCCGTCAAGTTTCCAGCTTAAAATTGCAGGATTGCCTTGCAGCCAATTTTTTAATTCTTCCCTGCTTTTTGTCTTTCCCAGAGACAGCATGGGCGTCTCATGTCTCTCCTTCGAAAGCTCATCCACAGCTTCATAACCCACATTTACGGTTGGACTGTCCGTTAAAATAACACCCGTTTCTTCTTCAAGCTTCTGCAGTTCATCATAAAGTGCATCGTACTCCAGGTTGCTCATAATCTCCCTGTCCTCGGCATAATATGCCCTGGCTGCACTATTTAAGGTTTCTACAAGATATTTGATTCTTTTTACCTTTTCAGACTGCATATTGTATTCCACCTTTTCTTTATTTCTCAATTCCACAAGCTTTATATAGTTTCCGAATCTCCTCGGGAGGCAGCTCCCTGTATTCTCCCGGCTTTAAATTTCCCAGTGTCACATGCATAACACGTATTCTTTTAATGGATTTCACATAGTATCCGAAGTTCTGACACATTCTCCGAATCTGTCTGTTCAGCCCTTGGGTCAACACGATTTTGAAGGTATCGTCTCCTGTTTTTTCCAGTTTGCATTCTCTGGTTTTGACCTTCAAATCCTTCAGGTAAACACCCTTCGCCATTTTCTGTAAAAATTCAGGTGTTATTTTTTTATCTGTCCTCACCAGGTACTCTTTTTCATGCCTGTTTGCCCCTTTCATCATCCCCTGAATCAGGTCCCCGTCATTTGTCAGAAGCATAAGTCCCTCGGAATCCTTGTCCAGTCTTCCTGCATAGGTCACTCTGATGGGGTACTGAATACAGTCCATGATGGTCTTCTCTGCGTGATCATCCTTCTCCGTACAGGTCACTCCTACAGGTTTATAAAAAGCCAGAACAACCTTCTGCTCCTCCATTTGAATCCGTCTGCCGTTTACCATGATTTTATCCTGAGGTCCTATTTGCTGTCCCGGTGTAGGCATCTCGCCATTCACCAACACCTTTCCCTCTTCAATCAGTCTGTCCGCTTCCCGTCTGGAGCAGACACCGGCATGGGCCAGAAATTTATTGATTCTCATCAAACCTGCATCCGCAGACATTGTATTCTTCATCTTATTCTTCTCCCGGATATTCATCCATCTCCTCCAACCGGCACACCTTGGGAATACCATTGCCCTCCGTCAAACCTGTCTTGGCAGTCAAATCAGCAAGCTCATTGTATTTTACATTTGTATGGGCAGCCACCTTGGTAAAACGGATTTTCAGCTTCTTCCCCCACTCACGCATAGTCCGGGCATAAGTGATGGTCTCATCGTTTTTGGCGCGCCATTCTCCCGTCGCCCACTTCTCGATTCCCTGATAATCATATCTGATTTCCACTTCACCGTAGCCGTTCAGCATAGCTGTTCTGGCTGCATAGAGAGCCCCCAGCATCTCTCCCATCACATTCCGGTGTTGCAGATATTTTTCATTATCCCCATTGCCGTACTTGGTATAAACCTTGCCGTTTGGCAGGATAAACACGCATCCGAAGGCATATTTCATTAAGGAATGCTCATAGCTTCCATCCACATAAGCAAGCAAACAGCCGGGGCGCGGCAGGTCTTCCCTGTCTTCCTTCCGACTCTCCATCCCAAGATACTCCAATGCCTCATTTTCTGACATAAAACCCTTGTACTCTGCTCCCGGATAACCGTCCACAGAGGCCTTGCATTCCTCCCAAGTTCTGAAAACTCCTACTGCTTTTCCTTTTTTTACGGCATAAAACTTCTTGGCAGCCATACCTTCTCCTTCTGAGCATTTGCTGTTTTTGCCCACAGAATGCAAGCAAGATATAATATATGTTACCACTTTTTTTGATATATTCAAGTTTTTTTCGGCTCTTGTTTTACCTCTTACTAAACCGCAGATGGTTCTATGGCGACAGCCAATCAATCGAGATTATCTTCAGATTCCATTACATAACCATTTTCAGCTATAGCCAAAATCATATAAATAGTGTAGAATAAGAGCATTGACTTTTACGGAGGAAATTATGAGTATATTGAATGTTGAACATCTGACTCACGGTTTTGGGGATCGTGCAATCTTTAATGACGTGTCCTTCCGCTTACTGCCCGGAGAGCACATCGGTCTTATCGGCGCCAATGGTGAGGGAAAATCTACTTTTATGAATATCATAACCGGAAAGCTTCAGCCCGATGAGGGCAAAATAGAATGGGCAAAAAATGTCCGTGTTGGCTATCTGGACCAGCATACCGTCCTGAATGCCGGCATGACCATTCGGGACGTTTTGGCATCTGCCTTTGATTTTCTGTTTCAAATGGAAAGCCGGATGAATGAAATCTGTGATAAAATGGGAGACGCAAGCCCGGAAGATCTGGAACAGTACATGGAAGACCTGGGAACCATCCAGGATCTCCTCACCATGCATGACTTCTATATGATTGACGCCAAAGTGGACGAGGTTGCTCATGCCCTTGGCCTGACCGAAATTGGCTTGGAAAAAGACGTCACGGAGCTCTCCGGCGGGCAGCGCACCAAGGTACTCCTTGGCAAGCTCCTGCTGGAAAAACCGGATATTTTGCTTTTGGACGAGCCCACCAACTACCTGGATGCGGAACACATTGAATGGCTGAAGCGCTATCTAAATGATTACGAAAATGCCTTCATTCTAATCAGCCATGACATTCCCTTTCTCAACAGTGTCATCAATCTGATTTATCACATGGACAACCGGGAACTAAACCGCTATGTGGGCGATTACGACAAGTTCCGGGAAGTCTATGCCATGAAGAAATCTCAATTGGAAGCCGCCTACAACAAGCAACAGAAGGAAATCGCTGACCTGAAGGACTTCGTTGCCCGCAACAAGGCCCGTGTCTCCACCAGAAACATGGCGATGTCCCGCCAAAAAAAGCTGGACAAAATGGATGTGATTGAGCTTGGCCGCGAAAAGCCCAAGCCTGAATTCCACTTCCGCGAGGCACGCACCCCGGGACGCATCATTTTTGAGACCAGAGATTTGGTGATTGGCTACGAAGAGCCCTTGTCCAGGCCTCTTAATCTGACCATGGAACGCAATCAGAAGATTGCCCTGATTGGTGCCAACGGCATCGGCAAAACCACTCTGCTTAAAAGTCTTCTGGGATACATCGAACCCGTATCCGGCATTGTTGAGCAGGGCGATTACCTGGAGCTGGGATACTTCGAACAAGAAATGACCGGCGACCGGGACAACAGCTGTATCGAAGAAATCTGGCAGACCTTCCCCGGATTTACCCAATATGAGGTCCGCTCTGCCCTTGCAAAATGCGGACTGACCACCAAGCATATCGAAAGCAAGGTTCGTGTCTTAAGCGGCGGTGAACAGGCAAAGGTACGTCTCTGTAAATTAATCAACCGGGACACCAATGTACTGATTCTGGACGAGCCCACCAACCATCTGGATGTGGATGCCAAGGAGGAACTCAAACGTGCCTTGAAAGAATACAAGGGCAGCATTCTGATGGTATGCCACGAGCCCGAATTCTATGACGGACTGGCAACAGATGTATGGGATTTGTCCCGGTGGACTACCAGAATTGTATAACCTTCATAAAAAAGACTATTTCAGGTTAAACTGGTTAATCGTCTCCATGAGAATTCTTGCACATGCTCCCAGCTGCGTTGAAATTGCCGAATTTTCCTGCGCGGCTGCTGCGTTGGTTTCAACCATCTCGGAAATTCTAAGTAGATTACGCAAAATCTCTTCGGTTGAATTTCTCTGTTTATCCACGAATTCAACAATTTCCGCTACCATTCTGGTATTGTTTGCAGACAGCTCTTTGCCGTCCTGAATCGTCTTTTCCGTACGCGCTACCAATTCTTTTCCCTTTTCCACAGACTGCAGGGAACGGTCAATCACTTCGCATATCTTCTGGCTGGAGTTTGCACTGCTGGCAGAAAGACTTCCAATCTCTCCTGCAACTACAGCAAAGCCTCTTCCAGCCTCCCCTGCTCTTGCTGCTTCAATGGATGCATTCAATGCCAGAAGATTCGTCTGTGCTGCAATATTTCTGATTTCGGTAACAAATCCTGCAATATCACCATAACAGTTTGCAATATCATCGATTGAGCTTACCAGTTCTTCCATCTCCTGGCTTCCCAGCGCAAATCGGTTGTTGGTATTAACTGTGTTTTCTTTGATGGTTGCAAGAAGGGAAACAATTTTCTCCATTTCTGCAGAAATCTTTTTCATTTCCTCCGAAGCAGAGGCAACGTCCGAGCTCTGAATGGTCGCCGTCTCCGCTACACTCTCGCTGGTCTTGGACAGGTCCCTGGAATAGTCAAGCACTGTTGCAGCCTGCGTATTCATCTCACTAAAATTATCATTTAATACGTCCACGATTTTGACAAGCGCATTCTTAATCGCCTGAAAATCCCCGGCAAACTCAACATCTACAGAGAAATTAAGGTCCTTCTCGGAAATAGAGGTTACTACCTTGGTAATCTCCGAAATATAAGTCCTCAGGGAATGAATCGTATTGTTTAACTCTACGGATAATGTATTTACTTCTTCAGACTGCTTGTCTTCTATGAATTCATAATCCAGCTCACCATCGGCAATTTTGCTTATCATCTTAGCCATATCTTCCAATGGTAAAAACAAAGGATTAATATCCCTTGCAAGCAGTCTGTTCGTAAGCTTTCCAAGAAGAATTCCCAATACAATACTCAGAATGATAATGAGAATTCCCAGATATACAATCCAGATAAATCCGCTGACCACCACCACGTTCCATCCGGAGGACTCTGCTACATTGCTGATTGCTATTTTTAGTCCACCACTATAATCAAAGAAGAAAGTATTCTTCAATTTCGTGCTGCAAACCTTCTCATATTTTCCACCCAGCGTTTCATTTACCATGGAACACTTATCTACAGACAATGCAAATTCTTCATTCGGATGTGTCAGAATAAGGCCATCCCCGGTAGTCAAAAATACATAATTGCCACCATCGTAAGAGTTTTCAATCAACGATAATAAGTCATCCATATACATATCAAGGCCAGCCACACCAATGGGCTTCCCATCTTTAAAAATGGTCTTTGACAGAGTAATACAGATATTCCCGCTCTGCTCATCCACATAGGGCGCTGACACAAAGACCTCCTCTTTGCCAAAGGTTCCCTGATACCAGGTTCTCTCGGATACCACGAAGTCCTCAGGGGGCAGCCAGCCTCCGCTCATATATGTCATAATGCCGTCCTTGTAGATTACGCCCTCCTCCGGTACACAGACGTAGACGGCCGAAACATCATCATACTGCTCCACCATAGTGTCTACATACTTTGCAAAATTACCCTCATTGGATTCCGCACCTGCCGCTACAGTATTGATGAATGCTTTCTTTTCAGCAATATTACTATTAATCTCAGAAGTATAAAACTTTACTTCACTGATATTATTCTTAATCGTGTAAAATGTGACTATAGTGATAATCGCCACACCTGCAAACAAACATAATCCAAGAATAATCCAACGAATTAATGCATTCGATTTTTTATTTACTCTGGCACTCAACTTCTCGTACTTCATGTGTTTTCCTCCTAAGAATGATAAAAACTCGTCGTAAATATTATATCAGAGTACTTTCTATATGTCCACTACAGTTAATCCTTCTATGATTTACACAAAAAAACTGTAAAATTCAAACTTGAACTTTACAGCTATAAAAAAATCTCATTACACCCCATTGTTCTTATACAAACATTCAATCAGGATATGTGTAACTCCACAGATTTTTTATTTGTGGAAGCAACGCATCAACCTTCCAGCTTTTATCACTATTCATCCTACTATTTGGGTCACAAACGGATATTTGACCGTCTTCGTCCACTCCCGTCAGGACGATGAAATGTCCCGTTGTGGTAAAATCTCCGGGTCTCATGGCGCAAATAATTGGTCTACCGCTTTCCAGCTCCGCAACGATATGAGCTTCATCATATATTACACGATTAACTATCAGTCCTAATTGTGCTGCTCCAGCAGTCATCAAATCCCAAGAAGAACCAACCCCGTCCACATAAAATCCCTGCTCTTCTGCCATATTCGCGACCGCCAAAGGATTCCACTCATCATCACCGCTTAACCCACAACGCACCATTGACAGGCAGGTAGGACCGCACCCTGTTATTGCCAAAAAATCAGAACCATAATTCTTATATCCCCATCGCACATCCCATTGCAAAAACAACGGGATTGTTCCCTTGGTCACTTCATCCGACAAATCAATTTCAAAATCTATATCTTTATTTTGAGGATAATCTAACACAAAGTCTTTAGTTTCAGGATTCCTTTCCAATAAAGCAATCAGACTTTCCGGATATTCCTCTTGCGATATTTGTTCTGTGTCCTCAGGAACCATGCTCTGAAACCATGTCACAGCAAGCAGTGTTGCTACTGCCACGCTGCCTACGCATATGCATCTGCATATCAGTATTGCAATCCGGTTTATCGCAGGTTTCCCTTTCCTTTTCAGTGTTCTTCTTTTGTTGTACATCCGTTCCATAAAAAGCTCCTTATCTGATTTTTTCGCAAAAAACACTCTTGCATTGGCACTATAATTGTACCAATAACAAGAGTGTCGTTTCTTTGTTTACTCATAAGGTGTTCTGCTTTTTTTCTATATAATTTCTTACGATTTTCCTACAGTAAAGGAATTGTCACTTCAAATTCAATGATCTCATTTTCACTTTTGGCTATTATCGTTCCGTTATGAAGTTCAACGATTTCTTTCGCAATGGCAAGACCCAAGCCCGCACCTCCGCTTCCGGAGTTCCGTGCGGTGTCAAGACGATAAAACTGTTCAAAAATGCGTTCCAGTTTTTCCCGAGGAATCGTATTGCCGCAATTGGTGAATTTAATGCTCAAATGAGTCTCATTTTGTTTGGCAACTATATGAATCGTCCCATCATCAAAGCTATAGTTTACGGCATTTCTCAGCAGATTATCAAAGACACGCTGCATCTTATTTACATCGCATTTCACCATGGTGTCGGGCGCGATTTCAAGCTCACATTTTAATTTTTTTTCTAAGAGCATTGGTTTGAACTCGTATGTAAGCTGTTCCAGCAATCGGGTCAGATTTACTCTACTGTACTCAAGTGTAATATTTGACAGGTTAAACCTTGTGATTTCAAAAAACTCATTGATTAAATCTTCAAGCCGTTCTGCTTTTTCCAAGGATATTGACAAATATTTTTCTCTGAGTTCTTCAGAGATTTTGCTCTCGTCACGAAGCAGGGTCAAATATCCGATGACTGATGTAAGTGGCGTTTTCAAATCGTGAGCAAGATAAACAACCAAGTCGTTTTTCCGTTGTTCCGCAAGCTCGGTTGCCAATTTTCGTTGCTCCAGTGTATGTTTAATATAATTGATTTTCTTTTCGGTTGCAGCAAGCTCCGGGGATAAAACAACATCATCAGCTTTTTCATCAATCAAGG
>JBJENR010000107.1:0-10406 GCA_051880315.1 Acetatifactor sp. | reverse complement strand
AGGGCAGGATGCCGGATAACGTCCGGTGGAGGCGACTCCAAGGCCAGTGCAACAGAAATATACCGCCAAAGCACCGTCTGGGACGGTTCTTTGGTAAGGGTGGAAAGGCAGCTTAAGAGACTACCGTCCGACCGGTAACGGCCGGAGCCATGTAAACCCCATCCGAAGCAAGACCAAACAGAGAGCAACAGGCTTGCCCGGCCTGCTTTCAGGTAGGTCGCTTGAGACGGCTGGCAACAGCCGTACTAGATAGATGATCGTCCAACGACATAACCCGGCTTATCGTTTTGCTTACGTCAGATAAAATCCTGTGAAATAGCTTCAAAGGCTGTTCTGCAGGATTTTTTAATTGAAAATATATATGATTTATTAAAGTTTTATCTATGTTTGCTTGACAACTCACCCGGAATGGGAGACAATAAAAGTTAGCTTGTAAGAGATAACCTTAAAGGTTGCTCTGCGGAAAGGACAGATAAGAATGACAAAGATAGATGTATTTTCAGGTTTTTTGGGAGCAGGTAAGACAACGCTGATTAAGAAGCTTTTAAAGGAGGCTCTGGACGGAAGTAAAACGGTGCTGATAGAGAACGAATTCGGTGAAATCGGCATTGACGGCGGCTTTTTAAAAGAGGCCGGAATTGAGATTAAGGAGATGAATTCAGGCTGTATCTGTTGCTCGCTGGTCGGAGATTTTGGAACCTCTCTCAAAGAGGTTATTGAGACCTATGCACCCGAGAGAATTCTGATAGAGCCCTCCGGTGTGGGAAAGCTTTCCGATGTGCTTAAGGCTGTGGAAAATGTTGCGTCAGACCTGAATGTGCAGGTCAACAGTGCAGTGGCTGTGGTTGATGCTTCAAAGGCTAAAATGTATATCAAGAACTTCGGTGAGTTCTTTCTCAATCAGATTGAATTTGCGGGAACGATTATTCTCAGCAGGACGGATAAGGTTAATGGGGAAAAGCTGGAAGAGTGTGTTAAGCTGATTCGGGAGCACAATGCCAAGGCAACCATTATCACTACACCCCTGGATCAGTTGGATGGTAAGGCAGTTCTTGAGACCATTGAAGGTGCAGATACCCTTGACGAGATGATGCGTGAAATGATGGAACAGCTTCATGCTGAGGATGAACACGAGCATCACCACCATCACCACGAGGACGAGGATGAGGAGTGCTGCTGTCATCACCATCACGAGGATGAGGAAGAGGAGCACGAGCATCACCACCATCATCACCACGAGGATGAGGAAGAGGAAGAGGAGCACGAGCATCACCACCATCATCACCACGAGGACGACGAATGCGGGTGCGGGCATCACCATCATCACGCAGATGAAGTGTTTACCAGCTGGGGGATGGAGACGCCTGCAAAGTATACCAAAGAGAGGATTGAGAGTATCCTGAAGGCATTAGACAGTGGCGAGTATGGTTCCATTCTCCGTTCAAAGGGCATGGTTCCCGGCGAGGACGGTACTTGGATTTATTTTGATTATGTACCGGAAGAGCATGACATCAGAACAGGAAAACCCGAGGTTACCGGTAAGTTTTGTGTTATTGGTGCTGATTTGAAAGAGGACAGACTGAATGAACTTTTTAGATAAGAATGGAAAGAAAATCATACCTGTATATATGATAAACGGCTTCCTGGACAGCGGGAAGTCGGGCTTCATCGGTTTTACACTGGCTCAGCCCTATTTTCAGATTAAAGGTAAAACTCTTCTCCTTTTGTGTGAGGAGGGAGAAAATGAGTATGATGAGAGGCTGCTGAAGAAGAGTCGCACGGAGGTTGAGCTGATTGAGGATGAAGCTGATTTTACATGCGACAGGCTGACAGAGCTGGAAAAAAAGCACAAGCCGGAACGTATTATCATTGAGTTCAACGGTATGTGGAACTGCAAGGATATCCGACTGCCGGTCAACTGGAAGGTAGAACAGCAGATTACTACCATAGACGGCTCCACATTCCCGGTGTATTATACAAATATGCGCTCTCTGCTGGCAGAAATGATTCGCGGCTCTGAGATGATTATTTTCAACCGGTGTGATACGGTCAGGGACCAGTTGAATACCTATAAGAGAAATATTAAGGCAGTGAACCCTCAGGCGGATGTGATTTTTGAAGATGCCAACGGAGAAATTGATGAAATCTTTGAGGATGATTTACCATATGATCTGAATCAGGAGACCATTGTGCTGGACAATCAGGGCTACGGAATCTGGTATCTGGATTCCATGGACCATCCGGAGCGCTATATCGGAAAGAAGCTTCAGTTTGTAGCCATGGTTTTGAAACCGGACAATTTTCCCAAGGGATATTTTGTCCCGGGGCGTATGGCCATGACCTGCTGCGCGGATGATATGGCATTCATAGGTTATGCCTGCGAATATGCAGGAGCAGCCTCCCTGAAACAGAAGCAATGGATTAAAGTGACTGCTACAGTTACGAAGGGATATTTTGAGGATTATAAGGGCGAGGGGCCCATTCTGCACGCGCTGAGCATCGAGGAGACCAAGGCGCCCAGGGATGAGGTAATCAGCTTCACATAAGCGATGGCACAGGAAAATAATAAGGAATTACAGAATTTAAAAAACAGATATTATGACCTGGCGGAGCGCTCCTTTTCCCAGGGAATATTTACCTTTACCGGGTTTCTGGGACTGAGTGAACAGGATATATTCTGGCAGGAAGAGTCCGGTCTGAGATATGCGGGTTTCACCCTGTATGGAGGCTTCGAGAGCGCTGACAGGGTGATGGTACGTTTCGGAAACGTGGAAGAATTGGGATATGAAGTCCCGTTTCCCATAGTTTGTATTCATATAGCGCCGGTTTTACAGAAGTTTGCGGATGACCTGTCTCATCGGGATTTTCTGGGCGCTTTGATGAATCTGGGAATTGAGAGGAGCACCATTGGGGATATCAAGGTAGGAGAGAAGCAGGCCTACCTTTTTTGTCAGGATTCCATGGCAGGGTATATCTGCGAAAATCTAAGCCAGGTGAGACACACCCATGTGCGCTGCAGTATTGTCGAGAGGTATGAAATTCCCGAGGAGGAGAAGCCGGAGCCGGTGACGATTCAGGTACAATCCCTGCGTGCAGATGCGGTTCTGGCCAAGGTTTATCAGCTGTCCAGGGAGCGAAGTCTGGAACTGTTCCGGGCAGGAAAGGTTTATGTGAACGGCAGGCTTTGTGAGAATAACTCCCGGATACTGAAGCCGGAGGATACTGTAAATGCAAGAGGCTTCGGCAAGTTTGTTCTTAGCGGCGGAGTCAGGGAGACCCGAAAGGGAAAGTTGGCAGTGACGGCTTCGGTGTACCGATGAAAGGATAAAAAATGTATCACTACACGATAATTCAATGGCTGTTCTTTTTTTACCTATATAGTTTCCTGGGCTGGTGCTTTGAGTCTGCCTATGTGTCTATATGTGAACGAAAACTGACCAACAGAGGCTTTATGAGGGGGCCATTTCTGCCGATTTACGGAGCAGGTGCCATTACGATGCTGGTGGTCTCCATGCCTTTTCAGAACAGTATTCTGCTGACATATATTTCGGGGTGCATCGGTGCTACGATTCTGGAATACGTTACCTGTGTGATTATGGAGGCTTTATTTAAGGTAAGGTATTGGGATTATTCTGATAAGAGGTTCAATTTCCAGGGGAGAATCTGTCTCAAGTCCACACTGACATGGGGGGTGTTTACGGTATTGGCAGCCAATTATATTCAGGTGGCGCTGGAAGCTCTGATGCTGTCCATTCCCGGAAATGTGCTTGTGGTTGTGACATTCATGCTGACAGGAGCAATTCTGGCGGACTTTACCATGTGTTTCAAGGCTGCAATCGATTTGGGTAATTTGCTTATGAAAATGGCAAAGGTTAAGTCCAGCTTTGTGTCTATTCAGAGGAGACTGGACGGCGTTCTGGCGAAAGTGGGTGGAGCAAAAACCAGTATTGTAGGTACTGTAAGCTCTGCCGTGGCAGGGATAGCAGAGGGAGTAAGTACAGCAAAAACCGAGATTTCCCAGAGTATTTCTGAATTGAAGAATGGTATCGAGGGCAAGCTGGAGAGACTGAAATCCCTGGTGCTGTCCAGAACCACAGAGGAATATCCGGAAGACGTAAAGGAAGAGGTGTTGGATATTAAGGCAGAATTTGCTGCCAGCGCTGAGGAGCACGAAGCCATAAGCAATATGGATGATTTCGTTCAGAGAAGCTTGATTCGTTCCAATCCCAGGATGACTTCCGAAAAGTATAAGGAAGCTTTGGAGGAGCTAAAGGTTAAGGCTTCCGGCAGATTTTCCCTAAAGGCGTGGAAGAAGCGGGAAAAGAGCGGGGAAAAAGCAGAAATGAAGGCTGCGGAGATAAATGAGAAGGAATAAAACGAAAAATAATATAAAATAATAATATAAAAAATAATACGAAAAGAATAGAAAACATAAGAAATACAAACATAAGGCAATGACCGGCAGCAACAGTCATTGCCTTATGTTTTGGTTTGCAAGCTGATGATTGCTCAACGATTGACCCTTGCAGATTCCGTGTACTTTTCCTCGCAATATTTACAGCGGTAGACCTCCTTTTCGGAATCCGCAAGGTAGAAGATGTGCGGCAGCTCCTGCTCGATGGAAGTAATACATCTGGGGTTGTGGCATTTGATTACATTTTTGATTTGTCTGGGAAGTACCAGCTCCTTTTTTTCTACAATATCACCGTTTTTGATGACGTTGACAGTGATATTGTGGTCGATGAATGCCAGTACGTCAAGGTTCAACAGATTGATATCACATTCTACCTTCAGGATATCTTTTTTCTCCATTTTGTTGCTTTTGGCATTTTTGATGATGGCAACGGTGCAGTCCAGCTTATCCAGCTGCAGATGCTCGTAGATATCCAGGCTTTTACCGGCTTTGATATGGTCCAGTACAAAGCCTTCTTCTATTTTTCCCACATTTAGCATAATGGTCTCCATTCTTGCCTGCCGGGTTTGTCGGGGCGGGGCAGGCAGGTTATTTGTTTTTAAGTCCGGATGCCGGACTTGGGTTCAGGCCAGTTCCAGCAGCGTCAGAATCAATGCCATGCGCACATACACACCGTACTGCGCCTGCTTAAAGTATGCGGCACGCGGGTCATCATCTACCTCCACGGAGATTTCATTTACTCTGGGAAGAGGGTGGAGTACCAGCATATCTTCTTTTGCCAGTTCCATTTTGTCCGTGTTCAGAATATAAAAATCCTTCAGTCGGATATAGTCCTCCTCGTTGAAAAAGCGCTCCTTCTGCACTCTGGTCATATACAGGAGATCCAGCTGTGGCATTACCTCCTCCAGGCGAATCACTTCTTCATATGCAATATTTTTTTCCCGAAGCATATCTGTAATATAGTCCGGTACCTTCAGCTCTTCCGGTGAAATAAAGATAAATTTGATATCCGGATATCGAACCAGTGCGTTAATCAGTGAGTGCACCGTGCGGCCGAATTTTAAGTCGCCGCAGAGGCCGATGGTAAAGCCCTCCAGCCGGCCTTTCAGACTGCGTATGGTGAGCAGATCCGTCAGAGTCTGGGTGGGGTGCTGATGACCGCCGTCACCGGCATTGATGACAGGAATCAGTGATTTTTCACCGGCTACCATAGGTGCGCCCTCCTTGGGATGGCGCATGGCGCAGATATCAGCGTAGCAGGAGATGATTCTGATAGTGTCGGATACACTTTCTCCCTTTGCGGCAGAGGAGCAGGCAGCATCGGAGAAGCCGATGACGCTTCCCCCAAGTCTGGTCATTGCGGATTCGAAGCTTAATCTGGTACGGGTGCTGGGCTCATAGAAACAGGTAGCCAGAATTTTTCCGTCGCAGGCGTGAGCATATTTTCCGGGATTGTGCTCGATGTCATTGGCCAGGTCAAAGAGCCTGTCCAATTCATCGGTGGTAAAGTCCAGGGGGCTCATTAAATTTCTCATAAATTTCCTCCTAAAAAAGAGTCGAAGAGAAGCTTCTCCGACTCAGAGTGTCAAGATTGAAATGCTAATAAATCTTCTACTGACTTGCGCTTGGGAGCCGCGGGGGCTTCAGCGGGATAACCGATGGGAATCAGGGCCGCCAGCTCTCTGTCCTCGGGAATACCGAGAAGGTCAGAGGCTTCCTTTTCGTCAAACAGACCCATAATTACGGTGCCCAATCCCTGTTCGTGGGCTGCAAGACAAAAGGTCTGGGCAGCAATACCTGCATCAAACATCTGCCAACCGGTACCTTTTGGGGTGGAGAAAGAGCCGTCTCTCTCATAACCGCTGCGGCCTTTGACAATGGTGACTGCAACTACCATGGGAGCCTGTCTCATAATATTGCCGTTGCCGGGGTAAACAGTGGTACAATCGGCAAGAGCTGCCTTCTTTTCGCCTTCCACTGCAATGTATCTGGCAATCTGCGTGTTTTTCCAGCTGGGAGCGAAAGAAGCTGCTTCGACAATCTTCTCAATCAGCTGGTGCGATACCGGCTGTTCGGTAAATTTACGGATACTTCTGCGACCGGTAATGCATTCATTTGCTGTCATACTGATAACCTCCATAAGCACATTTTCTCCATGATACCACGTCGGGCAGATAGTTTCAATGGTAGGTTGGATAAGTTTTTCCAAAAAAGTTTGAAAAAGGTTTTGCATACCGTAACATATTCGACTATAATAGACATAAGAAAACAAAGGAGGCTGGGTAAATGGAATTCAGAGAAAGAAAGCGTTGGTTATTTTTTGGCTTGCCTTTTACTTTTACCAAGTATATCATCAAGGAAGATATGATTACTATAGATACCGGTCTGCTGAAGACGGTAGAAAACGACTGCTACATGTATAAGGTTCAGGATGTACAGCATGTGGCAAGTCTCGCAGAGAAAATTTTCAAGCTGGGAACGGTAATCTGCTTTACGGGAGATACGACACATCCTCAGCTCGTGTTAAGTCATATTAAAAATTCCAAGGCTATCAAGGAGTTCATTCTGGAGCAGTCTGAGGCGGCGAGAATTAAGAGACGTACAGTGAATATGCTTGATATCGGCTCCGGTGATATGGCAGATATTGATGACATTAATTGAAGTAAATGAGAGAGGTCAGCAGGAGAATTCCTGCTGATTCTTTATATGCGACGATTGGTATTGCCGGAGAGCAGCCTTTCAAACAAAAGTCCGGTGCCAAACCAGCAGGGAGCATAATCCAATCGGATGACCTTTTGGATGTTCCAACGGCTCCTTGCGTAGTTCCAAGGGCATAAGTTATGGCGTGAAAGGAATCTGCCGGAGAGATATTCTACAGAGAAAATCATGCTCATATAGGTCAGCCCCCGGAACCAGGTGGGGAATCTGCGAAGCATATGGCTTAAGGGGGAAAGGATGGCTCCGAGACCGTAAATGGGAAACATCCAGACGGAGGTGACACCTTTCAGGGTAAAATCGCGGCGTCGTAGAGAGCCAAGGGCGGTAAAGAGGATTTCAATGCACCAGCCTGTGATACCACAGGTAAGAAAATTTTTGATAAAAGTATTGTCTTTAATTTTCATAAGTCGTTAATGGCCTTTCGGACGGGAAACTGATAAAATTTTGGGAATACATTCAGTATTTCCCTGAAGTACAGCTTTTATGTTATGATATTTTGAAAAAACAATGTATCGTTTGAAGACAGCTAAAGGAGAACAGGGAAAAACAAATACCGAAACGGTGCGGAAATGAGGAGATATGAACGAGCATCAGGCAATGGATTATATTGAAAGCATAAAAGGTATGGGGATTGTGCCGGGGCTTGACAGTATCCGGGAGCTTTGCAGAAGGCTGGGAAATCCCCAGGATGAGTTGAAGTTTGTGCATGTGGCGGGAACCAACGGCAAGGGCTCTGTATCTGCCTATATTGCCACGGTACTGAAGTGCGGGGGATATCGTGTAGGACGTTATATTTCGCCTGTTATTTTTAAGTATCGTGAGAGAATACAGGTCAATGACAGGTGCATTTCAAGGGAGGCACTGGGGCGTCTTATGGAGCAGGTAAAGTCAGTCTGCGATGAGATGTGTCAGGAGGGAATGCACCAGCCTACACCTTTTGAGGTGGAAACGGCACTGGGCTTTTTGTATTTCAAAGAAAAGAAATGCGATATTGTTGTTCTGGAAACGGGCATGGGCGGAAAACTTGATGCCACAAATATTGTGAGTACCACGGTTCTGGCTGTGTTAGTATCCATCAGCATGGATCATATGCAGTTCCTTGGAAAAACTCTGCCGGAGATAGCGGCACATAAGGCTGGTATTCTGAAAAAAGGCTGCCGGGTTGTGAGCATCCGGCAGGAGGCCGATGCCATGGAGGTAATAGAGAAAAAAGTGGAGGAGCTGGAATGCAGACTCACCATTGCCGATATTCATAAAATAACACATGTAAAGTATGGCTTGTTACGTCAGAAGTTCAGCTATGGTGAGTATCAGGGCCTGGAGATTACCCTGGCAGGAAAATATCAGGTTGAAAATGCCGCCCTTGCGGTGGAGGCTCTGAAGGCATTGGCAGAATCCGGTTTTCCTGTGAATGAGGTGAAGCTACGGCAGGGACTTGTCCGGACAACCTGGCCCGGCCGGTTTACAGTTATCGGTAAGAACCCATATTTTATCGTTGACGGAGCACATAATGAGGATGCTGCCAAAAGACTTGCGGAATCTGTCAGATTCTATTTTACAAATAAGAGAATTATCTATATAATGGGGGTATTAAAGGATAAGGAACACGACAAAATCGTTGCCCTGACCCACTCCCTTGCTGACCAGATTATCACGGTGACAACACCGGATAACCCGAGAGCCATGCCGGCCTATGAACTGGCAAAAGAAATTGCGGAGGTTCATCCCAATGTCACCGCGGTTGACAGCCTGGAGGAGGCAGTGGAGATGAGTCGGCTGCTTGCAGCAAAGGATGATTGCATCATAGCCTTCGGGTCATTGTCTTTTCTGGGCAGACTGATGGAAATCGTGCAGAAACCGGCTGGATCAAATAAACAGAAAAAAAGGAATTGAGGACATCATGGTAGATCAGGATAAAATAAAGCAGGCGGTAAAGCTTCTTTTGGAAGGAATCGGAGAGGACACAGAGAGAGAAGGCTTGGTGGATACTCCGGACAGAATTGCAAGAATGTACACGGAAATTTTTTCAGGCATGACAGAAGACCCGGCAGTACCGCTGTCGAGAGTGTTTACGGTGGAAAACAGCGAGATGGTGCTGGAGAAGGATATCGTGTTTTATTCCATGTGCGAACATCATATGATGCCTTTTTACGGAAAAGCTCATGTGGCATATATCCCTGACGGTGAAGTGGTGGGTTTAAGTAAGCTTGCCAGGACCGTGGAGGTATATGCCAAAAGACTTCAGGTTCAGGAGCGCATGACCAATCAGATTGCCGATGCTGTCATGGAGCATCTGATGCCCAGAGGTGTGATGGTGGTGGTGGAAGCAGAGCATATGTGCATGACTATGAGGGGCGTAAAGAAACCCGGGAGTAAGACTGTGAGCATTGCAACCAGAGGAGCGTTCGCAGGAAATGCGGAGCTGCAGAATCGTTTCTTCCAGATGCTTCGAATGGGAGATGCCGATGAAGAAATGCCGAGGTAAGGTATGCTGTGGAGAGAATAGACAGAATATTAAATCATGATTTATTTATTGAGAATCTAAAGAAAAACAAAGAAGCAGAAGCCAACAGGCGTTTCTGCCGTCACGATATCACACATTTTCTGGATGTGGCAAGAATCGGCAGGATTATTAATCTGGAGGAAGGGCTGGAAATTCCCACAGAACTGATATATGCGGCAGCACTGCTTCATGATATCGGAAAGCACAGGCAGTATCGGGAGGGCATTCCCCATGAGAAGGCAAGCGCAGAAATAGCACCTGTGATTTTAAAGGAATGCGGATTTGAGCAGGCAGAAACTGACCTGATAACAGAGGCAATCAGCCGGCACAGAAACAGCGAAATCGCTTATGAGAGAAGCTTAATAGGTCTGCTTTATCGTGCAGACAAGGCAAGCAGGGCCTGCTTTGCATGTGATGCGGAACAGGATTGCAATTGGAAGAGGGAAAAGAAAAATTTATATATCGGCTATTGAAAGGATGACACATGAGAATAGGCGGCAGAGAGTTTACAACTGAAGGACATACCTATGTAATGGGGATATTGAATGTCACACCGGATTCCTTTTCTGACGGAGGAAAGTGGAATGACAGAGACCGTGCACTCCGGCATGTGGAAGAAATGCTGGAGCAGGGAGCCGATATGATTGATGTAGGTGGGGAGTCCACCAGACCGGGATATACGCAGATATCGGATGAGGAAGAGATAGCCAGGGTCGCTCCCATAATTGAGGCGATTAAGGCGGCTTTTGATGTGCCCGTTTCCCTTGATAC
>JBJENR010000106.1:0-2822 GCA_051880315.1 Acetatifactor sp. | reverse complement strand
AAAATGGGAGATTGTGTTCTGGCAGATTATACAGCATCGCTATTAAGCCTTGCTACCGGTAAACACATCATTGCCGGTACGCCGCTTGCCTTTGGCGAGGGCGATGCCAAGGGGCGAATCCGTAACTTGGTAAACTGGAAGAAGCCTGCTTTTGGGATAATCGTAGTGGCGGTTGTTTCATGTGCGATTTTTGCGGTCTGTTTGTTAACGAATCCTAAGCAGGAGAGTTTCAGACTGAGAATTATCATACCTGCCGGTAGCCAGGAGATCGTTGTATATGCCGATGAGGAGATATCCCCTCTGGGAGACTACATTACGGTAACCGCCGATGAAGGTCTTGGAGACACGCAAGTTTCTCTAAAACCAGTACAGGTGAGAACAGAAACAGCCTACGATGAGCCTGCTTATCTTACGCCGGGTATGCCTGTAAAAATGCATGCCAAAAAGGGCGGTTGGTTTTAAATCGGTGTAAATATGCAAAATGATACAGATGAAGATATAACAGTTTTCGTTAATGTGAAAAATGTTGAGGTTCGGATTTCAGATGTAAGTGCACCGGAAACCGCTGTTTTTACTGCAAAAATTCTGGAAATCCATGATGATTTTTTTCTTGTTGAGCCGACAACAGGCAGTTGGGAATTAAATAGTGCAGACCGCATGGAGGTCCCTCTGAAGAATATGGCAGCATCCCCGGAGCCGCAGGTTGGAGATCTCATCGAAATTACCTATAGCGGAGAAATCTTGGAAACCTATCCAGCCAGATTAAGTAAAATTTATGGCATCAGAGTTCTTGAAAACAGCGGAACAGATTCTTTGGATGCAGCAATCTCCTCCGCTATTTTAGACCACTATGCAAGAGACCGCTATGCTGGACTCATTTCTGTAGAAAGTCATGTGCTACTTGCAAACGAAGGCATGAGCGGCACCCTGATGGTTGGTGAGGATCCCAACATTGAGGAAAAAATCGTATATCTTCTGGTTCTCCATGAAACCTATAGTACCTACGGCGGCACTTTAGAATCCGTTGGCGGGAGCTATATTCCTACCGCTATCACCTTCTCAATCCGTGATTCGGGAGAGTATATGCTGGAGGAATACTGGGAACCGAGAGACGGAAGTTATTATACAGACGATATTCGGGATAAATTCCCCGGTGTTGCTGCGGATGATGCGCTGAACGATCAGGCGTATATCGAAGATTTGCAGACACAGAATTACAGTAAGGCACTAGCATATCTGCATAGTGCCGGCAGTCTGGATACGACGATTGAAAAATTGCTGGATGCCATCATGGCTTCTCCGACTGCCTCCTCCAATCCCTCCGATTACACGCAGGCACATGAACTCGAATATCAGGAACTGCTGAGCTACGGGGAATACACCCTCCGGTATTGCTTCTCAGAGTTTTTGCAGGGAGGGCAGACTGAACTGCGTGGACAGATTATGGCATTAATCTGTCAGAATATTATGCTTTCATGGGGAGAGGGGTACGCCATTGACCAAGATCCCGTTACTGGGCAGGATTGGTTTGATGCTTTCAAACGGAGCGCAGAATCGCTTGACATACAGTATAGTGATGAGGATATGGAAAAATATTATCCGGGAAGTTGTCTTCTTTTGCAGATAATGAATGAATAAGAATTAAACCATCATGGTATCATCAGCCAGAGGTTGTTCATAGCAAATTTTTATATCTTTTTGCCCGGTTCACTGTAAGCGAATCTTGACAAAAGTGAACAAATATTCTATATTTAACAACGGAGATTCTATACCCAAAAACAGAAAATATGAATACACAGACGAAGCTCAATCCCGTGTGGTTTGGGCTTTTTCCAATTTTGTATGAATTCTGAGAATAACAATTTGCAAAAAGTCAATTATCACTTTTTGAAAGTTTTTGGACAGAAATTTTCACAAAACTGTTTGTGCAACACCAACAAATTTGGGGGAAAGAAATAGTCTTGCAAGCGTAACAACATGGCAATCGAGTAACATCGGTTGCTTTTTTTGTTGCTTATTTTTAGAAATCATTGTTTGCCCCGGAAGAATGATTTCTAAAAGAAACCAGAAATCAAAAAAAGAGAGTGGAGGAAATGCAAAATGAAAGAATATTCGAAAGGTATTTATGTGAAATTTAAGCCGGAGGAGGTGGAGATGATTCGTGAACGGATGAAGGAGGCCGGAGTTCAAAATATGAGCGCCTTTATCAGAAAGATGGTATTGAACGGATATATAATTATTCCTAAGTGGCCAGAACTAAAAGGGGTGCTGTCTTTGCATTCAAGAATTAGTAATAACCTCAACCAGTATGCAAAGAAAGCAAATGAAACCGGAAATATCTACAGAGAGGATATTGCTGAATTAAAAGAGATGCATATTGAACAAACTAAGCTACTTAAAAAAACGCTTAAGTCTGTCATTCATCTTTATGATGTAGATTCAAAGAAGAGTAATTAATAATTTTTGAAAAAGCGACAGCGTAGCTCTGCGGCTTGCCAGCAGTTCGAGGGGATTGGGGCATTCCCCCAACAAGCAAAAATGCGCCGGGTATATACCGGTGCACTGCTTGCCAATTTGTGAAAGAGCACGATAGTTAGTATAAATAATATCAGAAAGGATTTAAGAGATGGTTAATAATAAAGTGATTGTAAAAGAAAAGGATGTTTGGAGTGATTTAGCAAATTTTATCGGAGAAATGGTAGCAAAGTATGCGGAAGCAATGGACTTAGACAATTTGCCGGATCCAGATCATTATCTTTTCGTGAAAAGAATAAAACAGTTGTATGTCGAATTTTATAAATCGAAGAATATTGAAAAAATCA
>JBJENR010000105.1:0-10477 GCA_051880315.1 Acetatifactor sp. | reverse complement strand
TATTAACTTATGACCAGACATTTGACCACCCCCAAAATAACATCATTACTCGAAGCTTAGGAGATCCCACGAAAGATGCCCGTCCAGAGAGTAAAACATTAAAGATTGGTAAAGGTGATGTTGTTCTCCTTTGCAGCGATGGTCTGTCAGGAGTTTTGAGAGATCGTAAAACTTATGATAGCAACGGCAAACTTTTCCCTGAAGAAAACATAGAGGATATTATTCAAGCGCACACTTCATCAATGAAAGAATGTCGTGAAGCATTATGGATAGCAGCAGAAAGAGGTGGTTGGTATGATAATGTAACAGCTATACTTTGTCAGATAATAGATGGCCCAGAAAGTCCCTGGAATACAATGCCAGAAGTATCAAATGCGAGTAACAATGATAACCATAAAAAAAGGATATGGTTGTCCCTTGGAATAGGATTTATAATTATTGCAGTCATTGTTGCGGCATTCTTTATTGGGAAATGGACTCATGGGCTTCCGAATACAGAACCGATTCTGAATGATTCAATAGCTATTGAAAATGCAGATAGCATAGCGATTAAAGGTACAACTCTAACAGAGTCAGCAGAAATTTCTACATCGGAACATTCCAACACTTCACAGGATAAACCGACCGTCCGGGAGCAAATTAAGAAACAAGTTGAAGAAAGGACTGATTCTGTTTCCCGTCCAAATGGTCTAACCAAAATAGATAAAGGAGAAAGCAGAAAGAAAACAGAGTCAAAAGGCAGTGGGAAACTTACACCTATAGAGGATAAAATCAAAAAAGATATTTCTGATAATCCCTTGACTCCTGCAAATCCCAATAAAGATAATATCACAGAAAATCCATTAAACAAATAGTAGCATACTCTTATGGCAGAGCTTAAAATTGGCACAAAAGTTAAAGACCGCTACACCTTAAAAGAATTTAAGGGAAGCGGCAGCTTCGGAGAAGTATGGTTGGCACACGACGAGATTCTTGATAGCGACGTTGCCATTAAAATATATATTTCTCTTGACCCACGTGGTGTAGAGGAATTTAAGAGTGAATATATTACCACTCAGGGTATTTCACACACAAATCTACTTACTACGACTTATTTTGATGTATGGGAGCAACGTCCGTTCCTTGTTATGAAATATTGTGCAAGAGGTTCCTCCTCTGCACTTGCTGGGAAGATGGATGAATATGCTCTTTGGCAATTTATTCATGATGTAGCTGCCGGTCTTAAATACCTGCATGATATGCCTGAGCCTATCATTCATCAGGATATTAAGCCTGATAACATTCTTGTAGATGATTCTGACCGCTATCTTATCACAGATTTTGGCATCAGTAAAAAAATACGTTCCACAATGCGTAAGCAGTCAAAGCGTGCTGTAGGGGCCGGAGCTACTGCATATATGGGACCAGAACGATTTGAAAGTGATCCCACACCTGTAAAAGCATCTGACATTTGGTCTCTTGGAGCTTCAATCTACGAACTTGCCACTGGTGAACTTCCTTTTAGCGGATTAGGTGGCGGTATGCAAAAAAAAGGAGCAGAAATGCCTGTACTTGATAACAAGTGGTCGAAAGATATGACAATGGTTATGCAATCATGTCTGGCAAAGGAAACTTGGGATAGACCGACAGCCCAACAACTCGAAGAGTATTCAGACGCGATAATCAAAGGTCTGCCAGCAAAAGCGTCATGGACAATTCCGACAGGTGTGGCAGAGGAATCGGTCACAGAGCCTATAGAATCTAATACATCATTTATCTATGAAACTAGTGAAGAAAAATCACATTTCAACAAAAATAGAATATGGATCGCTGTTGGTGCTATTATTGCAGCAATAATAATCTTGATTCTAATTTGGCCATCAAGCAATACCGATGAACCGATAGTAATACCTGAGGATACAGTTGAGGAAATAGATTCTGTAGCGAATGAGATAACAAAGGAACAAGCAATTGACATTCCTGAAGTTGAGCCTCAAAAAGCAGAACAAGAACAAGCGGTTACACCTGCTCCCCCGAAGACTAAAAAGGAAGAGACCAAGGTTGAAATCGAAGAACCTAAGAGAGACAACAATGCTGTATTGTTAAAGAAAGCTCTATCTGATGGAGACTATCAACAGGTACAGAAACTCGCGAATCAAGGTTATGCCGCCGCATATGGTCCATTGGCGAAATATTACTTGAACAATCACGATTACAAAACAGCGGAATCATACGCAAAAAAAGCTAAATCCGCTGGCTTTAGTGAAGGTGCGAACATACTTAAAACTTTAGAGAACTTAGGTTATTACGATTAAATTAAAAATACAAGATAAAATGAAAATCAAGCAAATTTTAGTGCTAATACTCATGATGGGTATTACATTTAACCTGTCGGCACAGGATGCTTCTTTCTATAAGAAGTATGCTGATAAGGGAGACAAGGAAGCCATGTATAATTTGGCATTTTGTTACATCAACGGAAATGGCGGTGTAGATCAAGACTATAACCAAGCGACCTATTGGTTTACTAAGGCTGCAAAGAAGAATTACGCTCCCGCTCAAGTCTCTTTGGCATATTGTTACCTTTATGGAACAGGTGTAATGAAAGACTATAAAAAGGCGTGGGAACTATCGCAAAAAGCTGCTAGTCAAAACAACGCAGGAGCAAATTATTTGATTTCACAGATGCATAAAGACGGAGTTTATGTAAATCAAAGCTATGCATTGTATCTGCGTTATCTCGAATTAGCTTCTGATCTTGGAGATGATGACGCACAGGTTGAGTTAGCCGTTCTGTATATGAACGGAAGTGAAAATCCCAGAGTGCAACAGGACATTTCCAAGGCATTAAACCTTTATCTTGCAGCAGCTAAACAAAATAACGGAGAGGCTTTATTACAAGTCGGATGTATGACACGCGATGGTAATGGATTTGACAAAGATCCCAAATTAGGTTTTCAATATATAGAATCCGCAGCTCAAACAGGATTACCTCGGGCTTGGTTTGAATATGGGTATGTATTACTTAATGGATGGGGCTGTGAACAGAATGTAAATGAAGGAGCAAAATATATTGCCGCTGCTGCTCAGCAAGAAGTACCGAATGCTTATAAATTAATGGGAGATATTTATTATTATGGACTTGGAGTAGAAGCAAATGATGCAGATGCAGCCCAATGGTATCAAAAAGCTGTAGATGCTGGATATGGGAATGCCTACTCACAATTGGCTTGGATGTATATGACTGGCAGAGGCGTCTCAGAGAATGAATCAAAAGGCTATCAGTTGTATAAACAGGCGGCTGATGCCGGATATCCAGAGGGCAATGCCGGACTCGGTCTGTGTTACGAAAACGGTGCAGGTGTTACTCAAAATATCAACACTGCAGTAACCTATTATAAAAAAGCGGCAGAGGCAGGAAATAATTACTCTCAACATAGATTATACCGTATATTCCGCGAGGGAGAAGGTATTTCTAAAAATACACAAGAAGCACTTCTGTATCTGAGAATGGCAGCCGATGATGAATACCCTGATGCTTTATGGTCATTAGGTGTAGAGTACATGATTGGAGAAATCCTTCATGAGGAAAAATCTTCTGCGATTAACTATATGACGAAAGCCGCTGATAAAGGCTATGCTTTTGCTTGCGGTGTAATTGGAACTGCTTATTACTCTGGAGAAGATCCTTTTACTAAAGATTACGATAAAGCATTTAAATATCTATCTGAAGCGGTAAAGGATACTTCATCTATGAGTAATGAACTTCAAGCAGAGATATATAAAGATTTAGGTGCATGTTATCGTTTCGGAAGAGGTACAAGCGTTGATCATAGCCTTGCTTCATATTTTACTGAAAAAGCAGCAGAATTAGGAGATACTGGTTCTTTTGATGCCGTTAAAATGTTACGTAACAATTAAATCGTCACAAAATGAAGAAATTTCTTTTAGTCATAATAGTCGCTCTACTTGGTTGTGCCGCAATAAATGCAACACAACTTACTCCAGTACAAAAAAAAGCGAAGACAGAGATATTTAATGCTTTGAAAAAATATGCTAGTAACCTTTCTGAAGAAGACAATGAGACCATTCGTTTTCAATACGCAGGTTCTACATATAAAGCAGGCATAAACCTCTTGAATCCCTCGACGCTTTACCTTACCCTTTTCCTCGGTTTTAATATGCCCGAGGATTACATTGACGAAGTAGCTGTTATCGCAGCATATAATGCTGCCGGTGGGAAACCGGTATGTTCTATGGCAGGAAATGGAGTACTTGCTTTTTCATGTGAAATGTATGCTAAAGAAGCAAAACCATTTGTCGCAGTTCTACCAGAGATGTTGGTGGCACTAAATAGCTCGGCAGAAAAATTTCAAGAAGAGTACGAGAAAGCAGTCAAAGAATATGTCCCGCCTTTTACAACCAATGCGGTATCTGCTGTTGAATCCAATAATAATGAGTACATCTATCCAAAAGTAGTTTCGAATGAGGATTCAAAATTATATATTGAAAAAGTAACTCTCAATCCTGATTACACTATTTTGGATATGGTATCTTATAATGGACGACAGTATCAATGGTGTTCCATTTCAAAAAACAGCTACATATTTGTAAATGGTAAAAGATATACTATGACGAGGGCTGATGGCATTGCGTATTCACCACAACATACTGATTATCCTGGATATGATAGTGGACGAGAAGTTTCTCTTCATTTTAGATTATACTTCCCTGCACTTCCGAAAGGTTCTACTTCATTTGACTTTTCTGAAGGATCTGTTGATGGTTGGCAGATTAAAGGAGTCGAGTTAAAGCACGGAAACAATTATGCTATCAATGGTGAATGTATTGAGACTGCATATCACAAATGGGATTGCACAGCAATAGAAATACAGGATGGTCAAACTATTGTAACGAAAACTGTTCATCCCAAAAGTGAAGGTACATTTATGTTTAGTAGTCAGAGTGAATATATTGAAGATGCCGATACTGGTCGCAAATATTATCTAATGAATAGTAGCATTGGATTTGAGGGAGCTCCTGAGATTTCTTATGATACTAATACAATTACATTTTATGAGGTTTATCCTGCCCTTCCATCTACAGTAAAAAGAATCAATATTTCATCTGGTTCGCAATACTATGTTAAAGGAATAAAAATCAGATAAATTTAATTTTTTAAATAGATATGGGGCACTTCATTATGTTGGTGTCCCCATTTTCACAAAATAAGCATGAACCGTATATCATTCATATTCACATTATTATTATCTCTCACTGCAATAACAAGTTGTGAGAATACAAGTGTGACAAAGCTAAAAAAGCAAGTTGCATCACTTAATGCCATCTGTCCCATAAATGCAGGTATTGGAGGCGATTTTATCAGCATAAAATATGGTGATAAAGATGGCAATGTATATATGTACTTTTTAAGTAATGAGCAATTTGGGAGTCAATTCTTCTTAAAAGAGAACAGAAATAATGTACTCGTAAACTTGAAAATGATTTTTCAAAATGATGCCTCACGTGAGATGCTGAAAGATATGGTTAATGCAAAAGCCGGCTTAATAATAACATATAAAATGTCCTCCACTGGGAAAACTGCAACGTTTGAGATTCCTTATGAGGAATTAAGAGAAATGAATAATCATCCTATTTCTCAACATGAACGTAATATCATTATTATACAGAACAAACTGGCGATAGAAAATAATCGTTGTCCTTACGAAACAGAACCTGGTGTCACAATGGCAAAAGTAGCATTGGTAAATAATAACATTGTATATTATCTTCAAGTTGATGAGGATATGTTTGATTTTCAGCAATGGGAGCAAAGTAAGGATGAAATAAAACAAATGACAACAAACAATTTCAAGGAGCTTCGTGATGATCCAACGATGATTAGTGAGTTTCGTTTATTGATCTCAGAGGGTGTTGGATATCATTACCGCTATTACGGCAGCAAATCAAAATCCTATTTTGATATTATATTTACATTAGATGAACTAAACGGATTTATAAAATAATGGATGGCTTTTGCTTGAATAATGTTAATTGCAAAGGATTAACTCAATCTGATTTAGTTGAATTCGGGAAATTCATGTTTTTGTATAAACAAAATATTGGTGATAATTTTGGACGGTTTAATTGGTACGATGAGAATTTTAAGCAGTTATGCAAAACTCATAAAATACAACCGAAAGGTACAAGTACAATTAAAGAACAACATAATCATTTTTGGTTTTCCGCCAATAAAACAGTTATGGGGAACGACATAGCTCATCATTTTCTAAGGCATATTCGTAACGCTTTTGCACATGGAAACATCACTATCATAAAAGAAGGGAAAAATAAATCTAAATATTTTTTGATACAGGATTTTGAAATAAAGAAAGATAGAACTATTGTACAAACCATGCAAGGTAAAATTAGATATGATTTATTATGGGTGATAATCAATGTTCTATACGGCACACTACGATAGACGAAGCAAAAGTTTTGACAAAACCAAATAGACAAAAGAATAAGCTAATAATTGTATATAATTATAAACCATATTATTTATTCAGCTAATTTATATTCCTAATTCATTTGTTTAATCATGAATAGAAAGCTATAGGCGGATATTATTGAATATGTAGAGAAAATCGGACAATTGAGTATTAAAATAATGCGCAGTTAATATTTGATTTCTATGCAATCTTTCAAAATAGCATAAAAACATGTAACTTTGCAGCCAAAATTGAAAGAAAGAGACATTGATGAAGATAAAATATGACTACAAGCCCCCACAAAGGTTGTACATGAAAATCTTTGTGGGGTATTTTTTGTTGATAGGGCTGGTGCTGACAGCGGCATCCCTTGTCTATATGGAATATCTCAATATTGAGAGTGCCGTACAGGAAGAAGAACAGACGGCAGAGCGATGGAAACAGGCAAACAGGACTTTTGAAACCATGTTTGACCTCGCCATGTCAGAACTGCACACCTTCACGGCGGACAAGGAAGACTACGAGGAGTATGAGCGGAAGAACCTAACCGCGCAACAGATGCTGGACTCCCTGAAACGGCTTTACCCGGAGGAAAGGCAGCTGGAACGCATCGACTCAGCCAAATCCATATTGGCTGAGAAAAGTCTGCAAGTGCTCTGCCTGATGGGAACCTTCAACGACTTAGCCCATACGGACAGCCTCATAGAGTGCCAGATAAGGGAAATGACCATCGTGGAGCAAAGAGCCATACGGGAACTGAAAAAGGATTCAGAACAGAAGAAAGGTACATGGATTGGACGTCTTTTCAAGAAAAAAAGCAAAAAGCAGGAGCCTGTTGAGCAAGCAACGGCATCAAGGACGCAGGTAGTCGGCCGATTGACAAAATTGAGAGAAGAGATTATCGAGCGGAATGAAGACTTACGCCGCCAGATGGAAATGCAGACGGACAGCCTGCGTCACCGTAACGAGTACCTGAACAGGAACTTCGCCCGGCTGATGCACGAGTTCCAGCAAGCATCCACCGAGCAGCGTGCAGCAGAAATGGAGGAAATGCTTGGCATGCGCCGCCATTCGTTCTTCTATATAGCAGGATTGACCCTATTGGGAATGCTGCTGAGCTTTGTGATGTACCACATCATCCACAGGGACATCCGCAGGCGCTATCGTGAAAGGCTGAAACTGATAGCACTGAACAACGAGAAACACGAGCTGCTGGAACAGAAGGAAAGGTGCATGATGACAATGAGCCATGAGCTTCGTTCACCGCTGTCTGCCGTGATGGGATATGCGGAACTTTTGCCGGATATATCGTGTGAAGGCGAGGCAAACCTTATAAAAAAGAATATCCTGCAAGCTGGGGAACGGATGCAGAATCTGCTCAATACACTGCTTTCCTATTATCGGCTTACGGCAGGAAAAGTCAGGGTTAATCCGGTTTTGTTCTCTCCGCAATCCATAGAACGGACACTGGAAGGACTCTTTTCTGTAGCCGCAGAAGAAAAGGGACTTTCCCTTCATACTGAATATGTAGGTGACGGAGCGAGCATTGTATCAGGCGACCGGGAACGTATCCTGCAAATCGGGCAGAACCTCCTGTCCAATGCCATCAAGTTTACTGATGAGGGGTGTGTCGCCTTGTCTGTCAAATATGAGGACGGTATGATGAGCATGGAAGTCGGCGATACGGGACCAGGAATGACCGACGAAGAAAAGGAACGTGTTTTTGAGCCTTTTGCACGATTGGCCAATGCTGATGTTCAAGAAGGTTTCGGGTTGGGGCTTAACATCACGAAGGAGCTGACTGAAATGCTTGGAGGACAACTTGAAGTGGACAGCAAAAAGGGTGAGGGAACGACATTCAGGATTACGTTACCACTTCCGCTGGCTAATGGAATAAAAGAAGATTTGGAGTTGAGGACAACGGATTTACCTAAAAACCTGCGTGTCATTGCCGTGGATGATGATAAGGTGATACTGAACCTTATCAAAAAACAGATGGAGTATGCTGGTGTGCATTGCGACATCTGCAGAAATCCATCTGAGATGGTAGAGCGATTGCGTGAGGAATGTTACGACCTGCTCCTGACGGACATTAGGATGCCAGGTATGAACGGTTATGAACTACTGGAACTGCTGAGAAATTCCAATGTGGGCAATTCTAAGGAAATCCCCGTTTTGGTCATTACCGCCCACGTGCCTCGAAAGAAAGAAGAACTGGAAAAAGCCGGATTTGACGGCTGTCTTTACAAGCCTTTCGCAAGGGAAGAACTCTATGCTGCAGTAAACACAGCATTGGAAAGAGGAAAGGAGCGAAACAGCCATGCGGAAACAGACGAGATTGACTTTTCTCCATTATTGATAAAAGAAGATGATGGAAAGGAAATGTTGTACATTTTGCGCGAACAGACCCAAAGGGATATGGAAGCCCTTGCGGACATCGTGGGGAGGCAGGACATGAATGCCTTGACAGACATGGTACATCATCTATTACCGGTTTGGACGATGTTGAGGATTGACGATTGCCTGTTGGAATTGAGGAGAGTTTATAAGATGGAGGATGCAGATTGGAAGGAGATCGAGGCAGTGACAGACAAGGTTCAGGTGCAGGGTAAACGGCTTGCAGAACTGGCAGGTAGAAAGGAAAAAGCGCATGGAGAAGAAAGGTAAGATACTGATTATTGAGGACAACGCCCCATACGCCCGCTATCTGGGCAACTGGCTGCGTCCCCACGGATATGAGGTGGAGACTGCCTGCCACAGTGCCTCTGCCAAGAAGATGCTGGGCAGCGAGAATACGTATGTATGCGTGCTGGCCGACATCCGTCTGCCGGACGGTGACGGCGTGGAGATTCTGGCATGGATGCGCAAGCGTGGAATCACCATTCCCTATATCGTAATGACACAGAATGAGGACGTGACATCGGCGGTGAAGGCGATGAAACTGGGAGCGAAGGACTATCTGCCCAAGAAACTGATTGACGAGGAGAGTCTGCTCAAAACTATAGAAGATGCCATCGGTGAGACGAGACGCAGGAAGACGGTTATCTACAAGCGAAACAGCCATGCCTATACGGTCATGATGAAGAAGGTGAGAATGGTGTCGTCCATTTCCATCAGTGTGCTGATAACGGGCGAGAACGGCAGTGGCAAGGAACATGTGGCGCAGGCCATCCATGAACACGGTAACCGCTCTTCCAAGCCATTCATTGCGGTGGACTGTGGGACTCTCCCAAAGGAGTTGTCTGCATCTGCCCTGTTCGGACACAAGAAAGGAGCGTTTACGGGAGCCACAGAGGATAAGGTCGGCTTCTTCGGCCAGGCCAATGGCGGTACGCTCTTTCTGGACGAAATAGGCAACCTGTCCATGGAGGCGCAGGTGATGCTGCTCCGTGCCTTGCAGGAGCAGACTTACCGCCCTGTGGGCAGCGAGCGTGACGAGCATTGCAATGTGCGTGTCATTGCCGCCACCAACGAGGATTTGAAGAAGGCGATAGAAGAAGGCCGGTTCCGTCAGGACCTGTATTATCGTCTGAATGAGTTTGACATTCATCTTCCACCCTTGCGTGATTGTCTGGACGACATCCTGCCCTTGGCGGAGTTCTTCAAGGAATCCTTCCACGAGGAAACAGAATGTGAGGCTGGCGGTTTTACGGAAGAGGCCAAAAGGCTGTTGCTGTCTTACAGCTGGCCGGGCAATGTACGTGAATTACGCAACTGCATCAGGAAAGCCGTGCTAATGGCGGATGGTGGAGAAATCACGCCCGATTTGCTGGAGTTGGACGTGTCCTTGAAAAACCAAAACAATTCCTTGACGCTGAAGAATGGTTGGGAGGAGCGTCAGCGCATCTTGGCGGCACTGGAACGAGCAAGATGGAACAAGAGCAAGGCAGCGGAACTGCTAGGCATCAGTCGCCCGACACTCTATGAAAAGATGGAGAAATACGACTTGGGAAAATCCTGATACAGAAAGAAATGTAATACGGGAGGTGTAAGGCCAACTTACGGAA
>JBJENR010000104.1:0-10524 GCA_051880315.1 Acetatifactor sp. | reverse complement strand
CTGTCTGTTACGCTGAGGATGTAGGTATGATAAAAGGAAGTATTGTTTCAATCTCACCGGTTACCCAGTCTGAGACGATCAGTTCGGTGAACTACAGCGTGACGGTAAAACTGGAGTATTCTGACAAGATGCCTTCTGCTAATACGGCGGTTACGGTACTTTTCGGTATGGATATGGACGCAGCTTCCGGAATGGATCTGAGAGGTGTTACAAACAGTGGAACTATAACCGATATGGAAGGCATGCCGGATGGGGGTAACATGCCTGCTATGGAAGGTATGCCGGATGGGGGTAACATGCCTGCTATGGAAGGCATGCCGGATAGGGGGAACATGCCTGCTATGGAAGGTATGCCGGATATGGGAAGTAGGCCGAACTTTGAAGATCGACCATAATCATAAAGGAGACCGAGATGAGTATAACACGGTTCATAAAAAAGAAATATTATTCGGTGACAATCGTACTTCTTGTGGTACTTGTTTTAGTTGCAGCATCCTTGTATACGATGCTCATTCGTCCCAGTTTGCGGGAGACGAAAATTCATTATGACGAGACGCCTGTTACCAGAGGAGTCGTGAAGGTAACGGTGAATGAGAGCGGATCTATCTCCTATGCCCAGTCAGAAATTGTTTATGAGCTGGATTTGGATTTTTCAGATGATGAGGAGGAAGAGGAAGAGACGACCATAAAATACCTGGTAGTGGAAGAGGTTTACAAAGCAGCCGGGGAACGTGTGAACCAAGGGGAGATGCTATTGAAATTTGATCAGGAGAGCATTGACAGCGTACGGAAGCTGCTTGCAGCTGCGATTGCGGATGCGCAAGTGGATTATAATGATGCCAAGAGCGAATATGAATTGGATTGTCTGTCTGCAGAAGTAGACTATCAAACCCAGCTGATCAATGCAAATTATGGAGAGAAAATCTATCGCGATTCCCTAACCGGTGTAAGCAATAACATCACTTCCATTCAGGCTGAAATCAGTAATCGGGAGGGGAAAATTGCTGGCCTGGAAGCAGCGGTTGCAGATGCCACGGAGGATTATCACGAGGCATATCTGGAATATACCGATGCACAAAGCTATCTCGCAAGTATGAATCCGAATACAGTTGCCTCCTACCTTTCTTATCAAAAGAAGTACTTGCAGCTTCAGACTGCATATTACAATTCGCAGACTGCTTTGGAGAATGCTAAAAAAGAGGTGGATGACAATGCAGAACAGATCACAATACTGAAGAAGCAGTTGGAGAGTGCGCAATTATCCGAGAATATTGAGTCCATTTCCATAGAGCAGGAATATCAGGAAAGCATTCAAAGAGGAGAGAATGCATACTTGGTATATACGGCGACGCTGGAAGCTTTGAAAGAGGATCTGAAGGAAGCGGAAGAAAAACTGACTGAGTGCATGAAGCAGCAGGAAGCCTTTGAGGAACTGGTGGGGGAGAATGGTATTTTGTGTGCTCCCCGGGACGGATTACTTGTGTCGGTGAATGTCAGTGCAGGAGATGAGCTGACAGGGGAGAAGATTCTGGTATCCTATGTCTGTGCCGATGCATTGACGATTACCGTGGATGTGACGGAAGAAGATATTATCGCGCTTTCTGTAGGACAGCATGTGGATATTGAGTTGGTGGCTTATCCGGAGGAACAGTTTTCAGGAATCATCCAATCTATTGAGACTTCGGACACATCCTCTGAAACAAATACGGTCAGCTATCCTGTGGTAATCGGCATTGAGGGGGATTTGTCCCGTATGTATGGAGGCATGACTGCGAAAGTATCTTTCCAGACGGACAGCAGTGAGGATACACTCTACATCAGCAGAAGGGCGCTGGTGGAGCAAAACGGATTCTTCTATGTGTATGTGAAAAAGGGAATCGACACCTATGAACTCCAAAGAGTTACCGTTGGATTGAAAAATACCTCTTATGTAGAAATTACTTCGGGTCTCAATGAAAACGACACAGTCTATATTGCAACCACAGGAGCTTAGGAGAGAACTATGAAGGAAAGAAAAGTGAATCAGCTTTATAAGAGTATCCACTGTCGAAAGATTATGTTTGGAATTGCAATCGCGTCAGTGGTAGTGATGGTGATTGCGTTTGTTGTAATCGGAAGGAATACCGTAAAAGACAGCGAAGCCTATCGGGAGGCTTACGTTGTCTGCGGGAATCTGACTGTGGGAATTACGGAGAGCGGTACCATAGATATCGGAACAATCGAACAAACCTTTGACCTGGATATGTCTGCGTTGACCAGAGTCACTACCAGTAATTCAAATACTTCAAGCAGTAACAGCGGGGCAGGTATGGGAGGCGGCGGTTCAACAGGTTCTGGCGGAAGCGGAGGTAATTTCGATTCCGCTGATATGTTTGGTCAGATGTTCAACTTGGGTGGAAATGCAAGCAGTAACTCTTCCAACGGGAATACTTCTCCCCTCGTGGTGGAAAGTGTAGAGGTTTCGGTGGGACAGGAAGTTTCTGTGGGGGATGTTATTCTGAGCCTGGAGGCGGATGGTGTCACGGAGCTGAAGACAGAATTGGAAGACAATGTTGAGAAGGCTTCTGCAGATTTGAGGGCGCTGATTGCGGACCAGGAATTAGCCAGGACAACCGCAGAATACACGTTGGATATCGCTCTTGCCTATGAGACCTATGCTGCTCAAGAAAAGAGTGTCACATTAACTTCCTTGGAACAGGATATTACAGAAGCGGAAAAGACGCTACAGGAGGCTCGCAATTCTTTGAATCGATACATAGAACAGTTGAATACGGCAAAGGCAGACTATGAGAATGCCGTTACTGTCATGAACAATGCCATCTGGTCAAGAGACAATGTGGACAAATACAAAGATACTTATCTGTATTGTGTCTATTTTACCGAAGCAGAGACAGCGATCAGCAATGTATCCAGTCTGGAGAGTAAAGTGGAGCAGTTAGAGAGCAAAGTGGAATCTGCAGAAAGTAATGTGAAACGCTGCGAGACCAATCTGGCGAAGGCCAAAAGACAGTATGATTCCGGAGTGTTGACAGCGGAGGAGGCCTATGAACTAAAACTACTTGCATACAACTCCGCGCAGGAGACTTACGACATTACGGTCAGTTACTTGGAAGATGATTTGGAAGAGCAACAGGAAAAGTATGAGGAGACCAGGAAGAAATGGGAGGAGTTTACTTCCTATGTGGACGGTGTCAATGTTCTTTCAGAGTACAATGGTGTTGTAACAGGTATCTCTCTGGAACCGGGAGATAGTTTGAACACCGGCTTCGTAGTGGTTGCCTTATATGATACCGATGAGGTGAGTGTGACTGTGACGGTATCGGAAGAGGATATGTCAGACATTGTTCTTGGGGGAACTGCGGTGATAAATTTGACGGCATATCCAAATGAGGTCTTTCAGGCGTCCGTTACACAAATCAGTGATGCCACCACGGATTCTTCCGGTAACACTACCAGAGAGGTAACAGTATCCGTAAATGGAGATGTTTCAAAATTGTTCCAGGGCATGACCGGTAAGGTTACCTTTATCACAAAACAAAAAACGAATGTTCTTTATATTCCAAACAGAGCAATCAAACGAGTGAATGGGGTGTCTTATGTGAAAGTGAAACAGGAGAATGGAAGTGTGGAGACTGTGAAGATAAGCACAGGATTCTCGGACGGAACTAATGTGGAGATTCTGGAAGGATTGACAGAGGGACAGACAGTTATCATCGAGAAAGGAGATACGCCATGAGAATCGGTGAAATATTACGTTTAGTGTGGCTTAACCTTTCTCAGAACAAGTTTAAGGTGATCCTTACTTCTATCGGAATTATTGTAGGCTCTGCCACAATTATGATGGTAATTGCCATTGGTACCGGCGGCAAAGAGGAGGTTGCAGAGCAGTTTGCAAATCTGAACGCGGGTGCCATTGATATCAGCTACGAAGGCTATGGAAGTATGAACACAACCGGTTTTGGTATGAGTGGAGGAGGTAAGTCCTTCGGAGGTTCCGTCGGAGGAAACACTATGCCTTCTATGGGAGGCGGCTCCGGCTTCGGAAGAGGCGGAAACAATGGTTCCGGTGATTTTGGAGGGGGCAGCGGTTTTGATTTCGGCTCCATCTTCGGTGGGGGAAACTCTGACAAGGATCGTATCAACAGAGAAAATGTGACCCTGACGGAAGAGGATATGGAGAATTTGCTTGTATTTGTGCCGGGACTGTCAGATGCAACCATTTCATACTCCAATACCAACGCGGTAGAAGGGGGAGAATTGGAGAATGCCTCTTACTATACGATTGCAGGCGTACAGGACAACTACGCCACTCTCAGCAACCTGAATCTATCCTTCGGAAGTTTTATCAGCGAGTCCAACAATGAAGGAAAAGAGAAGGTGTGTGTACTTGGTTCCAATGTGGCGAAAGAGATTTTTGGGTCGGCGGCAGATGCGGTTGACGGAGAGATTTATATTGACGGACGACCTTATATCGTGCAGGGAGTCATCAGTCAGATGGGAACTGTTTCCAGTGGGATCAGTCCTGATTCAGCTATTTTTATCCCGTACAATACCGGAATCAAATATATCACCGGTGCTGATATTTCTCCTACACTTACTGTGATAGCCGAGGATGTAAACAACATCAGTACAACGGTAGCTAACATTGAATCTGTTTTGCTGGACAGTTACCCGAATACAGAGTTTACCATATCTGATACCGGCACCAAGATGGAGGCGGCCAGTGCTTCCAATCAGACGCTGCAGCTCTTACTGGTGGCTATGGCTGTCATTGTATTTATCGTTGGTGGTATCGGAATTATGAACGTTCTCTTCGTTTCGGTAAAGGAAAGAACCAATGAGATCGGTATTCTAAAAGCAATCGGATGTTCCAGAAGAGATATTTTGCTGGAGTTTTTGTTTGAGGCAGCATCAATTTCCCTGGTAGGTGCAAGTCTGGGAGTCCTTTTGAGTCTGGGAATTACACCGGTGATAGAGATGTTTTCGGTGCGTGTGGAACTGTCTGTGGGCGGTGCATTACTCTCATTACTTTTTGGTGTAATCACGGGAAGTGTTTTCGGATTCTACCCCGCATATAAGGCTTCCAGACTGATACCTGTAGTAGCACTAAATCAGGAGTAGTATGGAGTAAGCGTATGAATATCAAAAAAATGGAAACAGATCAGCTGGGACATGTGGTGACAGCGGAGGAACTGACAATTGACGAGGGCGCCATTATTCGTGAGCAGGAGCGTCTGGCTCAGGAAAAAAAGAAAAAAATCAGACGAAAAAGGCGCAACATTCTAATCGCCATTCTGGGAGTGCTTGTGGCAGGTTGCGTTACCTGGTACTGGATATGGGGTAAAAAAGTATTATCTGGTGGTGACCGGACTACAGTAGTGATCCAGGCCACAGCCAACCAAAGCGTCATGTTTGTAAAGGTGGATTCCATAAGCGGCAATGAAATAAGTTACACGGTTTTGCAGGAACAAACGACGGGAACGAGTGATACTGAACCACAAAATCAAAACGAGGGTGAAGGCAGACCTCAGAGCTCCGGCAATTCGGACTTCTCCGAGAAAATGCCGGATGGAGCAGGCGGATTTGAAGTTCCCGGAGAGATGCCGGATGGAGCAGGCGGATTTGAATTCCCTGAAGGGATGTCTGGTTATCAGGGTGGACCCGGCAGTGGTTCGTCAGATGCTGCCGGTATGAACGGAAATCACGGAAACGGCGGACAGAGAGGTTCCGGGGCAAAAGGAACCGGAGGCAGCAGTGAACAACGTACCCTTGGAACATTCGTGCTTCAGTACAATGGTGTCGGATATAATATGACCGACGAAACTGCCACTGCACTCATTCCGGTGGGAACAAAGGTGACTACTAAGCTTGGAACCGAAACCACCTTTTCCAGAATAGCTGCAGGAGATTGTCTGGCACTGGTTACAGAAATAATCGACGGCGAAGAAACAATCATGGCTGTGTATATTGTGGGATAGGAGCGTTAGTGATGATTACGATCAAGAATGTGAACAAAGGTTATATGCTGGGGGAGGAAAAACTCCCAATACTAAAGGATGTCTGCTTTCATGTGGAGAAGGGAGAATATGTGGCAATCTTGGGACCTTCCGGCTCCGGAAAAACTACTTTGATGAATATTATAGGCTGTATGGATGTCTGTGACAGCGGAGAGTATTATCTGGATGGAATGGCAATTCATGAGACCCCGGAAGAAGAACTGACGGAGGTAAGAAATCAAAAGATTGGGTTTGTCTTCCAGAACTATCAGCTGATTCCTACTTACAATGTGCTGCAGAATATCGAGATGCCTCTGCTGATGCGGGGGATGGACCACAGGGCAGCAGAGGAACAGTGCATGGAAACCATCAGGCTTCTGGGGATCGATCATCGATTGGAGCACAAACCAAATGAACTGTCCGGTGGTCAGAAGCAGCGGGTATCCATCGCCAGAGCTTTGGTTGGAAAGCCTGCCATTTTGTTGGCTGACGAGCCTACCGGGGCGCTGGATCAAAGCAGTGGAAAAGAGGTGCTGAAACTGTTCCAAAGCCTGAACGAGATGGGGAATACAATTGTCATGATTACCCATGATCTGGGAGTTGCCCAGTCGGCAAAACGTATTGTGCGCATTGTGGACGGACAGCTGTATGAGGTTTAGCATTCTGGCCATTTTGAAATTGCGTTGTGTTTCATTTATGAACTATATTATAAGGCGCATATATAGAGATGTATAGAAGGCACATATAATAGTAAATTAATTTGAAGAAGTTACCGCCGTTATAGGCGGTTTCTTCGGATGTTTGGAGGGGTTGGAATGATACCAGGAATAAAGAGTGTAAAGCCGGTTAAGGATTAAATTTTGTGTCTTGTGGATTGTCCGGAATTTCAGTAAGGAAGGTTTTGTGAATTTTTCAACCCTCTCAGTTATTAGTGCATATTAATGATGACTGAAGATAGTGGAGATACACCCCGCTTTATTTATTTTTATGGATATACATAACTACCAATTGGTGTTAAAATAGATATACAAATTTTGTATTTGCGAGGGAGGTTCAAAATGATTTTAATAAATCGGATGATACCAATATTAGACCCCAGAAAGGTTCTCTAAATCTTATAAATACAATTTATTGATTTAAGGGGAATTAAAATGAATAATCCGATTATTAGTTTATCTAAAAAAGAATGGGCTATTTGGATAGGCTCATTGCTTGTAGTTACTGTTTCTAATGTAGTATCAGGAAACCTGGATTTATTAACGCTTTTGGCAGCAATAGTTGGTGTTACCTCTTTGATTTTTGCAGCAAAAGGTAATGTATGGGCACAGATACTAATGATTGTATTTAGTATTCTATATGGTATTATTTCCTGGAGATTTCGATATTGGGGAGAAATGATTACCTATTTGGGAATGACTATGCCTATGGCTATATGGTCAACAATTACATGGTTCAAAAATCCATCTAAAGAAAATGGAAATGAAGTAGCAATCCAAAAACTGAATTGGAAGCATATAGCAGCACTTTTCTTTTTTAGCATTGTAGTTACAAGTGGATTCTATTATCTTTTACGAGTATTGAATACACCTAATATTATATTTAGTACAATTTCGATTACAACAAGTTTTCTTGCGGCAACGCTCACTATGCTTCGTTCATCGTATTATGCATTGGGATATGCTTCAAATGACATCGTGTTAATTATACTATGGATTTTAGCGTCAAAGGAAAACCCGATATATATTCCAGTGGTAGTTAATTTTTCCATTTTCTTTTTCAATGACATGTATGGATTTATTAGTTGGAAAAAAAGAGAATTAGAACAGAATAAAGCCCCCATTTGATGGAGGGTTCAGATAGCTAAAACCCAATATGTTAATCCGATTTATAGAAAAAAAGGAATTGCAAGCGAAATGATTACTTTTGCAGAGGGTTATTACACCCATAAGAATAGTGTAGCAGAAGGAATTGAAATATACAATACAAAAAAGAAGAAATAATAAACGAAATAACGATAAACGAATACTTTTGCCATTAACGATGACAGGTTATAGAAATAATGTATCAATTGTTTTACACTTTGTTTACACACCCCAAGTCAGTGCCACGGAAGTCTGCATTCTATGGGCTTTTGCGGCTTCCGGCTTTTGTTCAAGGTCTCCGCTTTGTGCCCCATCTTCCGCATTAGTTCAATGGTTGAGAAGCCTAATAAATCAAGTCTTTCCACTTTTTGTTTCTAGGTATTTTGTTCCCAAGTGTTCCCAAAGGTTTTTCCTACATTGCAGATACACCCCCTTTATTTATTTTGGATATACATAACTATTATTTAGTGTTAAAATAGGCATACAAATTCTTATTTATCGGACAGAACAATTTCCAGTTTTATTGTAATGGAAAAATCGGAATTTGGGGTGATGAAATGACAATAGATTTTATGAGAGAAGTCTCATATAGTTTCATGAGATTTGAGACTTAGTTGAGACTCTAGTAAGTTGGGTTGAAAAAAATAAGGATAGTATTCTCATGTAGTCTCAGCTTTTGGCAAAGTAATGATACTAAAAATGAATATATTTCGAGAAAATTTGATAGGAAGGCATAACAGATGAGAACACCAACAGAAATTACAGAACTTATATTAAACATAGCAAAAGAGGACGACAACATAAGAACTGTTCTTATGACAGGCTCAAGAGCCAATCATGAGTGTCCGCCGGATATATTTCAGGATTTTGATATAGTATATTTTGTGAGAGATGTAGCTCCTTACTGGGACAATAATGCATGGATTGAAGCCAAATTTGGTAAGCCGGCGTTTATGCAGAAACCTGAAAGTATGGAGCTTATTCCGCCTGACAATGACGGGAACTATGCCTATCTTATGATGTTTCCTGACGGAAACAGAATTGATTTGCAGATTACAAAGGAGGCTTATGTTGACGACGGCGAGCCTGCCATTTTGTTACTTGATAAGGACGGAACATTTCCAAAGATTAGTGTTGCAAAGGATTATTGGTACATAGAGAAGCCTAATCAGAAGTTTTTCTCTGACTGCTGTAATGAATTCCACTGGTGTCTCAATAATGTGGCAAAGGGAATTGCACGCGAAGAGCTTTCTTATGCAATGGAGCAGTTTCAAAATGTCCGTGATATGCTTATGAAGATGTTGGAGTGGTATATAGGTGTAAATAATGACTTTGCAGTGTCGGCAGGCAAAAGCGGTAAGTACTTTAAGAAATTTTTGGCGGAGGATATATATTTAAGATTCACAAAGACCTATTCTGATGCGGATTATGAGCATATGTGGAATGCGGCTTTTGAGATGTTGTATCTGTTTGATGAAGTGACGAAAACTGTTGCGGAGCGTATGAACTTTTTCTATAGTGAAGATGAAGCGGCTGGTATTGAGCGGTATATGAAGAGGGTTAAAGATAAAGAGCTTTGAAGTGTTAGAAACTGATAAATAAATTTGAATTTACGAGGAAGACTATGGATTTTAAAATTGAAAAAATTGATATAAATAACTATTCATTATTTGATGATATGGTGTATTGGAGAGAAAACGGATTTGAAAGAGAACATTCAAAAACACCAGTTCCAGAATAAATGAAGAAGGAATTAACCAATCCTAATCTGTATGTTTACGCTGTCATGGTAGAAAGCCGATATGTTGGCTGGATTTCTCTGATTTATATTCCTAAAATCGGCAGCAGATGGAACGGTCATGGCCATATTTACGTAGATGAGTTATGGGTTGCCCCCAATTTTCGTGAAAGGGGATTTGCAAAAGTATTGATGAAAAAAGCAGATGATTTGAAAACAGAATTAGAAGCAACGGGTATCCGTTTATATGTGAATGTGAATAATCCAACAGCAAAAAAACTATATGAGTGTTGTGGTTATTTTGAAGATGGTCAAGCTTATTTTATGGAGAAATAACGGTGAAATCATTATATTTAATCGGTGGAACAATGGGAGTTGGCAAAACAACAGTGAGTCAACAGTTAAAACAAGATTTGCCCAACAGTGTTTTCCTTGACGGTGACTGGTGTTGGGATGCCAGCCCGTTCCAAGTAACCGAAGAAACAAAGGCAATGGTGACAGATAATATTTGTTATCTACTCAATAGTTTTTTACATTGCTCAGCTTATGAGAATGTGATTTTCTGTTGGGTAATGCACCAACAGTCTATCATTGATTCTATCATTGAAAAATTGGACGTACAAAACTGTGCTGTGAAATGTATTTCGCTCATTTTAGATGAAACCAATTTGCGCGAGAGATTAACGGCAGATGTGGAAAAGGGTATTCGTACTGCAGATGTTATTGATAGAAGTGTAGCAAGAATACCGCTGTATCAAACTCTCGACACAATTAAAATTGATACCAGCAACAAAACTGTTCAGACGATTGCCGACGAAATAATGCAGTTATGATGTTCCTCGAACTACAAGATGCAGAACAGTTATACAAATCCCAAGTTGTGGGGATGTAAGAAACCGGAATATGTGGAGGCGCAATGATGCTGGGG
>JBJENR010000103.1:6571-10743 GCA_051880315.1 Acetatifactor sp. | reverse complement strand
GTTGCAGCTACAATTAATCTTTTAGATGCCATGGTAAGACATAATGTGAAGTATTTTGTCTTTTCATCTACATGTGCTACATATGGACAACCGGATAAAATGCCTATCACAGAGGACATGCCACAGAGACCCATTAATCCCTATGGTGCAAGCAAGCTTATGGTTGAGAGAATTCTTGAGGATTATGAGACGGCTTATGGATTACATTCCGTATGTCTTAGATATTTTAATGCTGCAGGGGATGACCCGGAAGGTGAGGTTGGAGAGATGCATGATCCGGAGACGCATATTATTCCGCTGATTCTTGATGCAGCTATTGGTAAGAGGGAATCAATCAAGGTATTCGGAACCGATTATCCTACAAAGGATGGAAGTTGCATCAGAGATTATATTCATGTGTTGGATCTTGCAGATGCTCATATTCGTGCACTGGATTATATGAAGAGAGAAAATGCAAGCAACAGATTTAATCTAGGAACCAGCAATGGTACTTCTGTGATAGAGATGGTTGATGCAGCCAAAAAGATTACAGGAATTGATTTTAAGGTCGAGTATGTTGACAGGAGACCCGGAGATCCGGCGGAACTGATTGGCAGCAATGTGAAAGCTAAAGAGGTTCTTGGCTGGGAACCCAGGTATTCTGATATTGAGACAATCTTAAAAGATGCATGGAATTGGCATCAGAAGATGGAATTTTAATTTTGTGATAATGGGAGAACTTTACAAATGTATGATTATTTAGTGGTAGGAGCTGGCCTTTTTGGTGCAGTTTTTGCAAGGCAGATGACAGATCAAGGGAAAAAGTGTCTTGTTATAGACAAGCGTTCCCATATTGCAGGTAATATTTACTCGGAGGAAATGGAAGGTATTCAGGTTCATATGTATGGACCGCATATTTTTCATACTGACATTGAAGAAGTATGGGAGTATGTAAATAGGTTTGCTAAGTTCAATCATTTCAGGTATGAGCCGGTGGCCAACTATAAGGGTGAGTTATACCATATGCCGTTTAACATGAATACATTTCATGAGATGTGGGGAGTGAACACACCTGCTGAGGCTGAGAGTATAATTGAGAAACAAAGACAGGAGATTATAGGAGAACCTAAAAATCTTGAAGAGCAGGCCATTAGTCTTATCGGTAGAGATATCTATGAGAAGCTTGTTAAAGGATATACGGAGAAGCAGTGGGGACGTGACTGCAAGGATTTACCTGCATTTATTATCAAGAGACTTCCTGTACGTATGCGCTATGACAACAATTATTTTAACCACCCATACCAGGGCATACCTGTTGGTGGATATACTGCGATGGTTGAACGTATGTTAGAAGGCATAGAAGTGCGTCTGGGAATTGATTATTTAGTGAATAAGGATGAATTTGACGCATTGGCAGGCAAGATTGTTTATACAGGTCCAATAGATGCATATTTTGATTATAAATTCGGACCTTTGGAGTATAGAAGTCTTAGATTTGAAACAGAAGTTCTGGATCAGAAGAATTACCAGGGCGTCGCAGGGATGAATTTTACTGACAGGGAAACCCCGTATACAAGAATCGTTGAACATAAGCATTTTGAGTTTGGCGAACAGGAGAAAACTGTTATTACAAAGGAGTATTCTGTTGAGTGGAAGCCGGGGGATGAACCCTATTATCCTGTGAATGATGATAAGAATAGTGAACTCTATAATAAATACAGAGAATTAGCTGATTTGGAGAATGGAGTAATATTTGGAGGTCGACTCGGTGAATACAAATATTATGATATGGACAAGGTAATTCAGCGGGCGCTGGATGCAAGTAAAACTGTGTAAGGTGGCTAGTCCTGAGCTTCCTAGAGAAGGTTCCACTCAAAGATGAAGAACTTTTCTGAGCCATGAAAAAAACCGAAAATATGAGAAAAATTGGAGAAAATTGTTACCCCTGTGTGTCATTTGTTTAAGAAGTTAAGGATGCGCATAAACGAACTGATATATAATATAAATTTACGAAATACCGTTCTTGAACAATTGTAATTTCTGTGCTACAATCACATCAAAGCATAAGTTTCAAAAGTTCAATAACATCTGGTTATTCTATATCAAATCTGAAAATCTATGCTTTCAATCAATCAAAAAAGCAGGAGATTTTCAGAAACTCCTGCGAAGGAGGACAAATGAATAAAGACGAAAAACTTGTTAGGGACCCCCTGGCAGTACAGCGCAAGTACAAGGATACTTTGTTCCGAATGATTTTTCAGGAACCGGAAAAGCTTCTGGAATTGTACAATGCTGTAAATGGTACAGATTACCAAAACCCCGAGGAGTTACAGATTGTTACGCTGGAGAACGCAATCTACATGAATATGAAGAATGATCTGGCGTGCATCATCGACTGTCGGATGAATCTGTATGAGCATCAAAGTTCAGTCAATGCAAACATGCCGTTGCGGAATCTGTTCTATGTGGCGATGGAGTATCATGAACTGGTAAGTCAAAAGAGTCTGTATTCTTCCAGGCTGGTGAAGCTGCCTACGCCATATTTTGTAGTATTTTATAATGGAAAGACGATTCAGCCGGAATGTAGAGAGATGAAATTGTCTGATGCATTTCTGACACCGGTGAAGGATCCGGCATTGGAACTAAAGGTGGTACAGTTAAATATCAGAGCAGGACATAACCGGGAACTTATGGATAAGTGCCCGATTTTGGCACAGTATGCCGAATATGTGGGAAGAGTGCAGCAATATGCTGAAGGTATGTCTTTGGAAGCGGCGGTAAAGCGCGCAGTGAACGAGTGCATTAAAGAAGGGATACTGGCAGATTTTCTTCAAAAGCACAAAGCGGAGGCGATTGAAGTGAGCATCTTTGAATATGATGAGGAAAAGGAATTGAGGCTCTTTGGAGAGGCAGAACGGGAGAACGGACGTGAAGAAGGACTGGAGGAAGGGCAACTGAAAAAACTCGTAGAACAAATATGCCGAAAACTCCGAAAGGGAAAATCTGCTGAGGTAATTGCGGAGGAGTTGGAAGAGGATTTGGAGAATATCTTACCTATTTGTGAAAGTACTTCAGTATATGCCCCTGATTATGACAGCAACAAGGTATATGAAAAAGTTAAGGATCTCCTGGGAATATAGGTTAGCCTGTTGGTGGGACGTTTCTTTTGGTCTGCACAGCGCCCATTGGTCTCAGGTACCATAAAATTCCGGATAGTTAATGTTGCCAATCGGGAGCAGGAACGTGATTAATATTGAGAGATATGAAATTGATGATAAACTTGGAATAAGGATTGCGCTTGTTGCTGATTTGCATGAAAAGAATCCGGCGGAAGTATTGATTGCGCTCAAAAAAATTTCTCCTGACTATATTATGTTTCCCGGTGATTTGTGGGAACGTCAGAAGGAAAGCGAAGCAGGCGAATGGAACCATTCCAATATGAGTCAAATTCAGACAGGTAGCTTTGCGTTGAAATGTGGCTATTTTTTTACAGAGTTTATATCCGGACGGATGTTTAGGAAGAATTGCATAGATAACAGAACTGAGGAAGAGAAGAATTATAGCAATACATTTTTACAAAAAGCACATGAAATAGCACCGGTAATTCTGTCTGTAGGAAATCATGAATGGTATTATACAGATGGTGATTATAACATCATTAAGCAAACCGGTACGACACTGTTGGATAATAGTGATATCTGTATTAAAAGTGAGAATAGAAATATTGTAATAGGTGGATTATCAACCAGAGTTGACACGGGCTGGCTCGAAAAATACTTATCCAAGGAAGCGGATTACAAGATTTTATTGTGTCATCATCCTGAATATGTGAAGCGTTTTGTAGAGGGTAAGGGAAGTGTCGATTTGATTCTGTCAGGACATGCACATGGAGGTCAGTGGAGATTGTTCGGCAGAATTCCGATTTATGCACCGGGGCAGGGGCTGTTTCCTAAGTATACGAAGGGTGTGTATCAAACATCGGCGGGGCGGTTGGTTGTTACAACCGGGTGCTCCAATCATATATGGTGTCCCAGGTTTGGAAACCCTTGCGAAGTTGTGGAATTGATATTGTAAGAGGTAGATATTGTGAGAGCGTATGAGAGTTTAACGGAAACAACAAAAGAATCGAAAGAAGTATTTGCAGGTAAAATGCTGCATGTATATGAGGATGAGATTGTTTTGCCAAATGGTGG
>JBJENR010000103.1:0-6471 GCA_051880315.1 Acetatifactor sp. | reverse complement strand
GAATACCATCCTGCATCCGCATACAGTGATGAAATTATAACTTTGTTTATTGCCAGGGGGTTACATTATGGTAAACAGAAGTTAGATGAGGATGAATTTCTAAATATTGAGGAGATTCCACTACAGGTAATAGTCCGAGATGTATTAGATGGGACAATTACTGATGGTAAGACACAGGTTGCCATACTTAAGGCGGCAGAGAGACTGGGACTGCTCAAGGTATTTTGAATGAAAGAAAATAAGTAAAGATATTTGCTACAGTTATTATAAAGGCAAGTGCTTTACTTTACCTTACTAATGTGGTAACATAGGAAAATGCACGGCAGGATTTTTATTGCCGGCAAGAACCAAAGGAAAAGAGGGAGATATTATGAAAAAAAGAATTGCTATGTTACTTACACTCGCGCTTACTTGCGGCCTTGCGACAGGATGTGGTGCCGCAACAACCGGAACAGAAAACAAAGAAATGGTGTATGCAGTAGAGGCAGGAAGTGCAGGCGAGAAGGTTGCTCAGGAGAAGGGCTTTCAGTACAATTCTGTCGGTTCCCAGGCGGATGCGCTGATGGAAGTGGCCTCCGGAACCTCCGATGCGGCAATCATTGATTTGTTGATGGCAGGGGCCATGATTGGGGAAGGCACCAGTTATCCCGACATGATTCACACAGATGAGCTGACCACTGAGGAATACGGTGTTGGCTGTAGAAAGGGCTCCGATCTGGCATCTTATATCAATTCTGTGTTTGCCGAAAGCTATGCGGACGGATCCATGCAGAAGACAGCAACCACCTATGGCGTTCAGGAGGCATTGGTTGAACAGAAGAGCTGTGAGTTTGTTGCTGCAGCAGACAGCGATGTGGCATATATTCAGGGGAAGGGTACTCTGATTATCGGAATTACCGACTTTGCTCCTATGGATTATAAGGATGACTCCGGCGAATGGATTGGTTTTGATGCAGATATGGCTCGCGTGGTAGCGGATAAGCTTGGCGTTGAGGCCCGTTTCGTGGAAATCGACTGGGACAACAAGATTATGGAACTGAATTCAAAGAATATTGATGTGGTATGGAACGGCATGACGCTTACCAACGAGGTAATGGAAGCAATGGAGTGCACTAATGCATACTGCAAAAATGCACAGGTAGTGGTAATAAAGGGAAAATAAATAACACCAAAAGGAATTCGGGAGCAGACAAATGATTTGGACAGTAACTCAGGCTCTGTTAAACGGTCTGATCACAACCTTTGAGATTTTCATATTTACCTTGGTGATTGCTTTACCGCTGGGACTGATTCTGGCCTTTGGCGCCATGAGCAAAATAAATGTACTGAGATATCTGGTAAAGCTTCTTGTGTGGATCATCAGAGGTACGCCCTTGATGCTACAGCTGATTGTGGTCTTTTATGGTCCCGGTATGCTGGGGCATAATGTCTGGAGCGGAGACGAAACCGGACGTATCATGGCTACGGTGGTTGCCTTTTCAATTAATTATGCCTGTTATTTTTCTGTGATTTTCAAGGGTGGAATCGAAGGTGTACCGGCAGGTCAGCGAGAAGCGGGAGAGGTTCTGGGTATGACCAAGAGTCAGATTTTCTTTAAGGTTACCCTGCTTCAGATGGTGAAGCGCGTTGTGCCTCCCATGTCCAATGAGATTATCACGTTGGTCAAGGATACGGCACTTGCCAGAACCATCGCGGCATATGAATTAACCTTCGCGGGCTATTCCTTCATGAAGTCTGCGGGATTGGTATGGCCACTGTTCTATACAGGAGTGTTCTATCTTGTTTTTGTGGGACTATTGACACTTTTGTTTGGATACTTTGAGAAGAAGCTGAATTATTTCAGGTAGGTTCCCGGAACGAAGCTGTTCTTGGAATGGAGGTTAACATGGCGATATTAGAAGCAAACCATATTGAAAAGCATTTTGGTGCCACTAAGGTGCTGAAGGACGTCAGCCTCAGCCTGGAAGAGGGGAACGCTCTGGCCATCATTGGTTCTTCAGGTTCCGGTAAAACAACCCTGTTACGCTGCTTGAATTTTTTGGAAATACCCGATGCCGGAACTATCTCAGTGAAAGGGGAAACCTTGTTTGATGCTTCTCATTCGTCCAAAGAGTGGGAGAGGGATATCCGAAAGAAACGTTTGCACTTCGGAATGGTTTTTCAGTCTTTTAACTTGTTTCCACAGTATACTGCTTTGGAGAATGTAACACTGGCTGAAAAGCTTCTTGCAGAAGAAAAACCGGATTTTAAGAAAAATAAAAAAGAGATATTCAATGCAATTGAAGCGCATGGCAAAGAATTATTAAGACAGATGGGCCTGGAAAGCCGTATGGAGCACTATCCTCATCAACTCTCCGGCGGACAGCAGCAGAGGGTGGCAATTGCCAGGGCTTTGGCGTTACAACCGGATATTTTATGCTTTGATGAACCTACATCGGCGTTGGACCCGGAGCTCACCGGAGAAGTTCTGAAGGTGATACGGGGACTTGCAGACCAGAAGACAACCATGATTATCGTAACACATGAAATGGCCTTTGCCAGAGATGTGGCAGATCAGATTATCTTTATGGATGATGGGGTGATTGTGGAGCAGGGGAATGCAAAGCAGGTGATTGATAATCCCGGAGAGGAACGTACCAAACAGTTCCTTTCCCGATATACACAGGGATAAGCAGTATTTGAAGTGCACCTTATGTGCCGGAAGAAAGGAAAACCGACATGTGGGGTGCATTTTTATGAACGTTTCGGGGCAGGTACCTTTTGCTGATTGTATGAATGAATAATTCGGACGTGTCTGCATAAAATATTTTCAACTATGAAAATCTTTTATGGGAGAATAAAATATGAATGCTGAAACCTATCCCTTTGTCGTTCGGCCTCTGCCCTATGAATATGATGCACTGCTTCCCGTGTTGGACGAGGAAACCCTGCATTTTCATCACGACAGGCATTACAAAACCTATGTGGATAATCTCAACAGCGCACTGTCGGATTACCCGGAATTGCAGAAGAAAAGCCTAAAGGAGCTATTGATGAGTCCGGAACTGCTTCCCCAGGCGATTCGTACATCGGTTCAGAATAACGGAGGCGGAGTGTATAACCATGAGTTGTATTTTGACTCTATGAGGTGCCCTGTGGGGCAGGCACCGGGGAAAAAGCTGGCAGCCGCCATTGACAGGGATTTTGGCTCCTATTATCAGTGGAAGGATGAAATGAAGAAAGCAGCGGTGAGCTGGTTCGGCTCCGGCTGGGCATGGCTGGTGACTGAGGAAGGCGGTAAGCTTTCCATTATACAGACTGCCAATCAGGATGTGCCGGATTTAAAGAAATATACTCCCATCTTTCTGGTAGATGTCTGGGAACATGCCTATTATCTGCAATATCAGAACCGCCGTGCAGACTATGTGGAGGGATGGTTCAGCCTGATTCACTGGCAGAAAGCGGAGAGACGTTATGAGGAGGCGCCGGCTTAAGCCGGTGTCTTCTTTTGGCTTGTCTTCCATGAGCCTTTTTGATATGATAGGACGGAGACACCAGAAGATTATGTAACTTTGGTTGTAAACGATCGGGAGAAAAATATGAATAAAGTAAATTATCAGAAGGAGCTGGACAAGCTGCTGGAAGGAATGGAGAGAGAGCAGATACATATTCCCACTCTATATTTACACAGTTGTTGTGCACCCTGCAGCAGTTATGTGCTGGAATATTTGTGTAAGTATTTTCGGATTACCGTTTTTTATTATAATCCTAACATTTCTTTTTCTGAGGAATATCGGAAGCGCGTGCAGGAACAAAAGCGCCTCATTAATGCCTATAATGCAGAAAAAAAAGTCTATCCCATTGAAGTGGTGGAAGGGGATTATGATCCGGAGCGCTTCTTTCAGATTGCCAAGGGAATGGAGGACTGTCCGGAGGGAGGAGAGCGCTGTTTCCGGTGCTATGAGCTTCGACTGAGGGAGACTGCAAGAAGGGCAAAGGAGGGCGGTTTCGAATATTTTTGTACCACACTGTCTATCAGTCCATTGAAAAATGCAGAGAAACTGAATGAAATAGGAAATAAGCTTGCAGAGGAGTATCATGTGTCATGGTTACCCTCGGATTTCAAAAAGAGAAACGGATACAAACGATCCGTAGAACTCTCGGCAGAGTATGGTCTTTACAGGCAAAACTATTGTGGCTGTGTTTACTCACGTTCCGGGAGGGAAGAAACAAATGAGTAAAGCATTGTGCGATAAAAGAATTCAAAATATTCTGAGATTAGTACTGCTTTGAAATCGGGTTAAATAAGTCAAAATCCCACAAAATCCCTTGCAGGATGGCAGAAATTGGGTTATAGTAGATAAAATGATTTGATAGAAAGGTTTGTTTGACTATGAAGAAGATTTTGGATTTGCTTTCGGAGGAAATGGGAAAAGCCTTTGCGGCAGCAGGATATGATGAGGCACTTGGAAGGGTGTCTGTCTCCAATCGCCCGGATTTGTGTGAATACCAGTGTAACGGTGCCATGGCTGGTGCAAAGCAGTATCATAAAGCGCCCATAGCGATTGCAAACGAAGTGGTAGAATACTTAAGCGGCAGCAAGGTGTTTAAAGAAGTGGCAGCAGTGGCTCCGGGATTTCTGAATTTAAAGCTTTCGGAGGAGTATCTGCTCAAGGTGTTAAGAGAGATGGCAGAAGCGCCAAAATTTGGACTGGAGCTGCCGTCAAAGCCGAAGAAAATCATGATAGATTACGGCGGAGCAAACGTTGCAAAGCCGTTGCACGTGGGACATTTACGTTCTGCTGTCATTGGTGAAAGTATCAAGCGAATCTGCCGTTATGCCGGGAACGAGGTCATCGGGGACGCCCACCTGGGAGACTGGGGTCTGCAGATGGGACTGGTTATTATGGGATTGCAGGAGAAATATCCTGACCTGGTTTATTTTGACGAAAGCTTTCAGGGAGAATATCCTGCGGAAGCCCCCTTTACGATTTCCGAGCTGGAGGAGATATATCCTGCAGCCAGTGCAAAATCAAAGGCAGATCCCGAGTTTAAGGCAAAGGCGATGGAGGCAACCTTTAAGCTTCAAAATGGTGAGAGGGGCTACCGCGCCATCTGGAAGCATATTTTGAATGTATCCGTGGAGGATCTTAAGAAGAATTATGGCAGTCTGAATGTGGAATTTGACCTCTGGAAGGGGGAGAGTGATGTACAGTACCTCATCCCCGAGATGGTAGAATATATGAAAGAAGGCGGTTATGCGCACATCAGCGAGGGGGCACTGGTAGTGGATGTCAAGGAAGAAACAGATACCAAGGAGATGCCGCCCTGTATGATTCTGAAATCTGACGGAGCATCCCTTTACAATACCACGGATCTTGCCACAATCATGGAGCGCATGCGTGAGTATCATCCGGATGAGATTATTTACGTGACGGACAAGCGCCAGGATTTATACTTCCAGCAGGTATTTCGCTGCGCACGCAAGACTGGGCTGGTAGAGCCTGAAACGAAACTGTACTGGATTGGCTTCGGCACCATGAATGGCAGTGACGGCAAGCCTTTCAAGACCAGAGAGGGCGGTGTGATGCGTCTGGAGAACCTCATTCGTGAGACAAAGGATGAGATGTATCGAAAGATTCGCGAAGGCAGGGAGATGCCCGAGGAGGAGGCACGCCGGACTGCAGATCAGGTGGCCATGTCCGCATTGATATACGGGGACCTTTCCAACCAGGCTTCCAAGGATTATGTCTTCGATTTGGAGCGGTTTACTTCCTTCGAGGGAGATACCGGCCCTTATATCCTTTATACCATTGTTCGTATCAAGTCTATACTTGCAAAATACAGGGAACAGGGTGGCAGCCTGGACGGCTTGAAGCTACAGGCGGCAACCTCAGAAGCAGAGAAGCAGCTCATGATGCAGCTGGTACAGTTCAATGCCATGATGCAGAATGCGGCAGAGGAGTTGGCACCTCACAAGGTCTGTGCATATATTTATGATTTGGCAAACAGTTTTAATCATTTTTACCATGAGACCAGAATTCTTGGCGAGGAGGATGCAGAGAAAAAAGCCGGACTAATCGCCCTTTTGGTGCTTACCAGGGATATATTGGAAACCTGTATCGATGTACTGGGATTCTCCGCTCCTGAAAAGATGTAAAAAAAGTGGTTGACAAACCGGACGAGCCAGTGTATACTAACAAAGTCGGTTGCGAAAACGACCGACGAATGGAAGTTTAGCTCAGCTGGGAGAGCATCTGCCTTACAAGCAGAGGGTCATAGGTTCGAGCCCTATAACTTCCATTCCGCCTTTTTAGGGTGGAACAATGGCGAGATAGCTCAGTTGGCTAGAGCATGCGGTTCATACCCGCAGTGTCGAGGGTTCGACTCCCCCTCTCGCTATGCTAAAAGTGCTGAAAATTCAGCACTTTTTTTATTTCGTGTTGCATTTCGTGTTGCATAGTTTCAAAATAGAGATTCAAAATGACTGTT